>JBIIMR010000073.1:0-5636 GCA_044337895.1 Alphaproteobacteria bacterium | reverse complement strand
AAACATATAAATGATTTACTTAAGCAAACTATATTAACCGATAGCGAAAAAATTAAGCTTAAAACTGCAATTCTTGGAATTACATTAAATAATAAAATATTTAATGTAATGATGGAAAATAAAAATGAAATGCAAGTGTTAATAATTCCATTGCCTAATGGTTCTAAGCTTTTAGTATGTAAAGAAATGGAAATAAATATAGAAAATTATAGCCAAAATTATTCGCACGAATTAATGCAAAATTTAGAAAATATTAATTATCAACTGCTTAATGATTTAGTAAATAAAGCATTTAATCCACTCAATACAATTATAGGGTTTAGTGAAATGCTAAGTAATTTTTATTTAGGTAGTTTGAATTTAAAGCAAACTGATTACATTAACAAAATTAATAAACAAGCTCTATGGATTAAAAATGAGTTAGAATATAAATTAGAAATACATAATATTGAAATACTTGAAGAAAAAGATATTGAAAAAAATACAATTGATTTAGAAGCTTTGATTGCATTTATTCTTTACCAACATAAATTTTATATAAAAGATAAAAAATTAAAGATTGAAACTATTTTTGTGAATAATGACAATAAATCGGGTGATGGAATGTTTATTGAAACAAATGAAATATTACTTAAAAAAGCGATATTTTTGTTAATGCTTTATTTAATTGAAAACAATGTAGAAAATGGTTCTATTTATATTAATTGTGAAAAAATTAAGGAAAAAACTATCTTAACATTTAAAGATAATGTAAGTAATAAAAAAATACTTGAAACAAAAGATTTACTTATTAGGTATGATGTTGCTTTGATTCTAAGAATTTTAAAAAAATTACAGATAAAAATAAACTATGGCAATAAAAGTAGAAATTTTAGATTTATAAGTTTAGAGTTTTAAGAGTTTAGAGTTTTAAGATTCTTTTTAACCTTCAATCTTTTTAGAGGTAGAATGGGTAAAATGTAATTTTTTACTTGGATTTATGTATTCCCATGCTTTATGGAGAGCATAACTTGCCTCTGAAAAACCAACCATTATTAGTTTTAATTTGTGTTTATAGCTTGCAACATCGCCAACTGCAAAAATTCCTTTAATGTTTGTTTCATAGCTTTCTTCTTGGGTTACATTAATTGTGTTGTATGCTGTGTTGATGTTTAATCCCCAATTTGCTAAAGAAGATAGACTTCTTGTTAATCCAAAAAATGCTAAAAAAGAATCACAGTTAATTGTTTTAGAAGTTCCATCTAAATTTTTTAAAATTAATCCTTTAAATAAATTATCTGAATCTTTTAAAACTTCTACTGGAATATATGGAATTAATAGCTCTACTTTTAATTCTTTAGTTAAATCGTATAATTTTTTAATGGATGATTCTAGTCCTCTGAAAGTGTCTCTTCTATGAATCATATAAATCTTTTTGGTAATAGGTGCTAATGTAATACACCAATCTAGTGCTGAATCTCCTCCTCCTGCTATTGCTACTGTTTTATCTTTAAAAAAATCTGGATTATTTACATTGTAAAAAATATTTTTATCTTCAAACTCTATTATGTTTTCTATTTGTGGTTTATTGGGTTTGTGGCTCCCTGCACCTACTGCAATAATAATTGCTTTGCAGTGGATTTGTAAATAGTTTTTAGTGCTAACAATAAAGCTGCCATCTTCTTGTTTGATGCATGTGTTTGCCTCTTGATTTAACAAAATGGTTTGATCTTTGTTTTCTGCTTTGAGCTGTAACATTAAATTTTGAATTAAATCTTTAGCTAAAATTTTAGGATAACCTGGAATATCATAAATATATTTTTCTTGATAAAGGGAGGTTAATTGCCCTCCTACTTCGCTTAAACTATCTATTAAAATATTATCTATACCTAAGAGATTTGCTTGGAATGAAGTGAAAATTCCTACTGGTCCTGCTCCTATTATTAAAAGTTCTTTATTGATAATTGATACCATTTTTAAAATTCCTTTTGGATTTTAGTTATATTATAGAATATAATTAAATTATATTTATAATTTACATTAATAACCAGTGATAAAATAGTAAAAATTGAATGCCAAAAAAAAATATAATTGAAATACATAACTTAGGTGAATTAAAACTATTGGCAAAAAAAATCCATAAAATGCTGAAAAAATTTAATTTTCCTATATTTTTAAATGGTGAAATTGGAGCGGGAAAAACTACTTTTGCTAAAATTTTAATTAAGTTACTTAATCCTAAAATTGTAAATGTAGGAAGCCCTACTTTTAATATTGCAAATACCTATGAATACAATACTATAAACATATGGCACTTTGATCTTTATAGAATCATAGATGAAAATGAATTGGCAATATTTGATATGCCTGATATCTTGAATAATCAAATTGCAATTATTGAATGGGCAAATAAATTTAGTAGCCTTATTGATTATAATCCAAACACTTTGATTATAGAAATGATTGTAAAAAATAAAATAAGAGAGTTGCATTTTTATTGCAAAAATGAAATTATTTTAAATAATTTAAAGGAAAAAAATAGGTGAAAAACTTTTTTTATATGGATAATAATTATTCCTTAATTGATTTTTTAACAAATAAAATTATTGAAAATATTCGTAATAGCAAGAACCCCATTGAAATAACTAAAGATCTTGTAATTTTACCTAATTCACGATTGCCCAGTTTATTGATAAAAAATATTTTAAAAAATATTAAAAATCATAAAACTTTAAATGATGCTGTATTCTTACCAAAAATTGTAAGTATAGATTCATTAGATGAAATATGTGAGGTGGATCATCAATTTATGGAAAATGATGAAGTGGAAATGTTACTTGCTAATTTGATAGGAATAAAAGATAGTGATTTACCTTTAAACAAAATTGTTTTTTTAGCTAAATCATTAAATAGTATTATGAATACTGCACACTTAGAGGGAGTTGGTTTTGATAATTTAGAAAAAATGTTGAATATGGATTTTTCTGAATACTTTAAAGAAAATATAGAATTTTTAAAAATTATATCTAATGAGTTTCCTAAAATTTTAGCAGAAAAACAATTGATATCTTTTGCAGAATATAAAAAAAATATCTGGCAGAAGTTTAAAAATGATATTTTAGAAACAAATAAGTTTCAAAAAATATATATGGTGGGGGTTAACTATCACTATAAAGAAGTGATTGATTTAATGGATGTAATTGCTAAGAAAAGGGATTCTATGGTTGTGTTTTATGGATGTGATTTTAATGAAATAGGGAAAAAAATAAGTTTCTCACACCCTCAATTTGCAATGCATAAAATTTTTAAACAATTAAAATTAAACGAAAAAAATATGATAAAAATTGAGGATGAAAGTTTATTAAAATCTTCTAAACATAGATGTTTATTATCTTCTATGATTTTTAATGGGGAGCTTGATTATAAAAATATTAAACTTGATAAAAATGAAATCCAGAATCTGAATCTTGTTGAATTTAACACAATAGAGGCAGAAGCTATTGCAATTGCTTATTATGTAAAAAAAAATATAAATGAAAATAAAACTATTGCTATTGTAAGTGAAGATTTTAATTTAAAAAAAAGAATAACCTTAGAATTAGCTAAATTTAATATATTTGTGGAAGATAGTGCTGGAAGTCCTTTAAATAGTAGTAATAAAACGAGTTTTTTTATTGCTATTATAAAAGTAATAGAAAGTAATTTTGCTCCCATTGAATTATTATCCTTGATTAAAAATCCATTTTTTTTAATGGGTTATGATAAAAACGAAATAGAAAACATTGTTGAATCTTTAGATTTATATATAATGCGAAATCATACCATAAAACTTGGGGGTATAATTGGTATTAAAAAATCTATAGATTATTTTTTGCAAAATAGTTTTTTAGCTCACAAAAATGATATAGCAATAAAAATAGAAAGTTTTTTAAATAAATTAGAATCGTTTTTTAATCCTATTATGCATGAAAATACTGGGGAAAAAAATTTAATCAATATCTTAGAAATGCATATTGATTTAGCTAAAAAACTTTCATCAAACTTACAATATTTTAATTTGTGTTTTACTGAAAATGATGGTGTAGCTTTAGAAAATCTAATGGAAAAGTTGATAAAAAACTCTAAACTACTTTATAGAAAAACACTAAATTCCATAAAAGAATATAGATTTTATATAGAAGATTTCTTAAAGGTAGAAAAAATTAGAAAATATGAAGATAATGTGAATGTAAGTATGCTTGGGATACTGCAAGCAAACTTAATTAATGTAGATCTAGTAATTATTGCTTCTGCTAACTTTGATACCTTGCCTGCGGTAAATGTTAGTAATGTTTGGTTGAATAATGCAATGATGGGTAGTATTGGGCTTACTCCTAAGGAAGAACAAATTGGGGTGCAAGCTTTGATATTTTCTCAACTTTTTGCTATGAAAGAAGTTTTGATTACAAGGTCTATGAAAATTAATGCCTCTCCTACCTCTATATCTTTTTGGATTTTAAAGCTTAAAAGTATTTTAAATAGTATTTATTCTGAATCTATTATATCTAACAAAACATATTTAGAAAATATATTTAATTATATATTTATAAAAGATATGAATATAGATAAATATACTAAGCCTAAGTTTGTTGCTCCCTATAAAGTTTTTAAAGGTGAAATAGCTGCTACTAAGGTTGAAATGCTGTTAAGGAATCCATACTTTTACTTTTTAGATTCTATATTAAAGTTAAAGCCACTTCCTGAAGTTAAAAATGAAATTGAAAAAAATACCTATGGAATTATTATTCATAATATTTTAGAAAAAATATTTATGGATTTTAAAAATGGAATCGCATCATTTAGTGATAAAGATCTAGTAAAATATATTGAAAATGAAATTAAAGATATAGAAGAAATTATAGAAATTGCAGTTTTTTTAAAACCCTTAATATTTAATTCTGTAAAAGAAGTAATATTGAATGCTAAAGCAAATGAAGCAAAATATAAAAAAGTAGAATATCTTGTAGAAGTTGATACTAAAATTATGATAGATAACTTAACTTTAAAAGCTAGAGTAGATAGAATAAATATTTTTGATGATTTGAATATTGAAATTGTAGATTATAAAAGTGGTTCTACAAAAGTTAGTGTTGATAAGTTAAATCACTTTGCAAAACAGTTGTCTTTAATTGGGGGAATCTTAGCTTTTAATGGGGAGTGGAATAAAAATAATGAATTTGAAAAAATCAAGAATAGTTATAATATTAAAAAATTAGAGTATTTATATTTGCCTAAAAAAATTAATGAAAATATTGAAGTAAAAAATGTATTGGAAATGCTTGGTGTAAATAAAAATTCTGAAAATAAAGAATCTGAAAATATTGAAAGTGAAATAAAAACTTTTTTAAAGCAAGATATTATAGAAATTGTTACTTTAATTAATACTAATTATAATAAAGAAAATGCTGTGTATGAAATATCTGATTACTTAAAAGAATGTAGTGAGGATTTTTTACAATTTGCAAGGGTTTATGAATGGCAAAATGTTGATGATTTAGAAGTTGAAAATATAATAGAAGAAGATGAATAAATAATAACAGTGGGAAAAATTTTGGGAAATAAAATTTTGGGAAATAACATTTTAGAAAATACAATTAACAATACCAATGATGATTTAG
>JBIIMR010000072.1:0-5658 GCA_044337895.1 Alphaproteobacteria bacterium | reverse complement strand
AGAAGATGTAAAAAAGAACCTCAACATTCAAGAAATAAAACAATTAAAAGAAAATATTGACCTCTCTCAGTTTCAAGTAAAACACACACTTTTTAATGCAGGATATACTGTTTTAAGAAATCTCTACCCAGCAGATTTTGTTAACAGTGATAGTGGAACAGGAATAGTTCATATTGCACCAACCCACGGCGAAGACGATTTTTATTTAGGAAAAAAATACAACTTAGATTTAACCGATTTTTTAAATGATGATGGCACATATAACAAGCAAGTTAAACTTTTCGCAGGACAACACATTTTTAAAGCACATATAGATATTTTACAATCTTTAAAAGAGTCTAAAACTTTATTTGCTAATCAAGAAATTACCCACAGTTACCCCCATTCATGGAGATCAAAAGCTCCCCTTATTTACAGATTAACCCCACAAATTTTTATTAACCTATCTAAAGAAACACATAATATTAAAAATTTAGCATTAAAAGCAATAGAAAATGATATTTCATTTTATCCAAAAATTTCTAAAAACAGATTAAAATCAATGGTAGAAAATCGCCCCGACTGGTGTGTTTCAAGGCAAAGAGTTTGGGGTGTTCCAATAGCTTTATTTATCCATAAAGAAACTTCTACTTTTTTAAAAGATGAAAATATTTTTAAAAATATTATTGATTCGTTCAAGAAAAACAGTAGTGATGTTTGGTTCAATCAAGACCCATATAATTTTTTACCTTCAAATTATAATAAAGAAGATTACATTGCCGTGCAAGATGTAATAGATGTATGGTTCGAATCAGGATGCACCCATAGTTTTGTGCTTTCAAATAAATCAAATCCAAATTATCAAAATTTAAAAGAAACCGCAGATATGTATTTAGAAGGTTCAGATCAACATAGAGGCTGGTTCCAATCTTCCCTAATAGAAGCTTTAGGCAGTAGCGATTTAAATAACAACCATGCTAAACTTCCATTCAAAAAATTATTAACCCACGGTTTCGTATTAGATGGTAGCGGACAAAAAATGTCTAAATCAATAGGTAATGTAATATCCCCTGCAGATATTATCAAAGATTACGGTGCAGATATCTTAAGATTATGGTGCATTAATTCCAATTATCAAGAGGATGTAAAAATAGCAAAAGATATCATGCAACAACAATTAGATATCTATAAAAAGATTCGTAATACTTTTAAATATTTATTAGGAAATCTTTCCCATGCAAAAGATATTGATTTATCAAACTTTAATGAGGAAAGTTTATCCCCCCAAGATAAATATATTCTCCATAAAATCCATTCACTTGATTCATTATTTCAAGAAACATATGAAAAAACATATCAACTACATGATTTTTTTATAACAATTTATAATTTTATTTATAAAGATTTATCCTCTTTTTATTTTGATTTAAAAAAAGATATTCTTTATTGCGAATCTGCTAAATCCATAAAATATATCTCAACAATCTATATTTTAGATGTAATTTATAATTTTATTATTAAATGGCTTTCTCCTATTTTACCATTTACAACAGAAGAAAGTTATCAACATTATTTAACTTTTTTTCCTTTAAAATCATCTTCTGTATTTTTACATAACTTTCAACAAACAAAAGATTCTTGGCTAAATAATGATTTATCTTTACATTTTGCAATCATTAAAGAGATAAAAGAATCTTTAAATATTTTATTAGAAAAACAAAGGCAAAATAAAACAATAGGTTCATCCCTGGAGGCAGAAATTACCTTAACCACAAACAATCAATCAGTCTACAATATTCTTCAATCAAAAGATTTAAAAGAGATTTTTATAGTTTCATCCTTAAATATTTTATACAATAAAGATTTAAAAGAATCAAACACAGATTCAACATCTTCTATGGGGATAAACTTAGCTAGTTTTAAGGATTCTATTATTTTAATTAATTTTAATAAGTATGATGCTAATAAATGCCAAAGATGTTGGAAGTTAGAGCAAGAATTAAATCAAGATTCATTATGTATTCGATGCCAAAAAGCAACTAATTAATTTATGAAAGACTCTATTTGTAAAATGTTTAAGAATCTCAAAATAATTTTTACTTATAAAAATTTAATATTAATAATTCCATTAATATTCCTATCATTTGCAGTAGATAAGTTTTTAAAAAAAATGATTCTTATCTATTTTAATATTAATCCAAATCCTGTTGTTCTAATTCCTAATTTTCTTAATTTACAATTAGTATGGAACTTTGGCATTAGCTTTAGTTTATTAGAGAATCTACCCCACACAATTTTAATCATAATTTCATTATTATCACTTCTTTTAATAATCTATCTTTTTAATTTGTTATTTGACTTTAATAAAAAATACATAATAATATCTTTATGTTTATTAATTTCAGGTTCCCTAAGTAATATTACAGACAGAATAAATTATGCTGCTGTAATAGATTATATTTCAGTATCTATCTTAGGATACAGTTTCCCTGTTTTTAATTTATCAGATATTTTTATTTCAATCTCTGCAATGATTCTATTTTATGATATCTTGCACAAAAACAAAATTAAAGAAAAAGAACAAGAAAAATGATACAACCGTTAACAAGAATTTTATACTTAATCTTTATTTTAATGCCATTATTTTTTTCATATAGTTGTGGAGATAAAAAAAGAAACATTTTTAATGCAAGTCGTAAACAAGTAGATAGCAATCTTGTTGTTATAAACAACCCATTAACACTCCCACCTTTTTTCTTTTTACCAGAAACAAAAAGTTCAAAAGTTACAGATTCTATAGATAAAATCAGTAAATCAAATAGTGATGCTATTTTAAATTCCACTACTATCAATAATAATCCTAATATTCCAATCACAAACACAGATAAAGAATTTTTAAATTTAATAGGATACAATAAAGCAAAAAAAGATATCAGAGAGGTATTAGATAAAGAAATTAATTCATTAATAGAAAAAGATAAAACTTTTATTGATAAACTTTTTAATTATTTTCAAAGCAACTCTAACAATGAAAAGTCAGATAACAATGAAAATAAAACAGCTAACAAAATTGAATAATATGATATATTTATTTAAAATTTATCAAGGCGTTATAAAAAAAGGACTTTCAACATGTTAAGATATATAATTAAGCTTGTATTATGTTCATTTTTAATTATTAGTGTATATGCAACATTTTTAAAAGCAGAAGATGATGAAGTAGTAGAAAATAATTATCATCATTTTACCCTATCAAATGGCTTAGAATTTTATCTTATTCAAACAAACAGCCCAGTTGTAACCTATATTACTTGGTATGATGTTGGCGGAGGAAATGATATCAATTCCAAAGAAGGAGTTGCCCATTTTGTAGAGCATTTAATGTTTAAAGGAACAAATAAATATAGTGGAACTGATTTTTCTAAAACCATTCAATTAGCAGGTGGAAATTTCAATGCTTTCACATCACAAGATTACACCGTTTACCATGAAACTTTTCAAGCAGATTACTTATCAAACATAATGTCCTTAGAATCAGATAGAATGCATTTATTAAAATTTAATAGCAATGATTTTGATAGTGAAAAAAAAGTAATTTTAGAAGAAAGAAATATGAGAGTAGATAATGATGTAATAGGGGGATTTTTTGAAGAATTTAATAGCTATTTTTTTGCAGGTAGCCAATACGGACATTCATTAATAGGAACAAGGGAATATTTTAATAAAGTAGATCTTAACGATGTTAAAAGCTTTTATGAGAATTATTATTATCCAAATAATACCAAAATTTTTGTAATAGGAAATGTTAACATCAATAATTTAAAACTCTTAGCATATAGATATTATTCTTACATTCCTAAAAAAATAGTAGAAAATAAATTATCATTTATGAACAAAGAACCAATTCAAGGAATTATAACATACTCTTTAAAAGATACTAGAGTAAAACAAGAATTATTAGTGAGAAGCTACATAGCACCAACATTCAATACAATAGAAAAAGATCAAAAATCAGAAATCTATGGTTTAATTTTAGCATCTAAAATCTTAGGATCTGATTCTGGAATTTTATACCAAGAATTAGTAAAAAATAAACAATTAGCAACAGATGTTAGTGTTTCATACGATGAAAATGCTAAAGCAAATACATCTTTTGATATAATAATAGTTCCAAGAGAGGGTGTTTCCTTAACTGTTTTAAATAAGGAGCTAGATAATATAATTAAGCAATTAATTGCAACAGGAATTAAAAATAGTGAAATCAGAATAAAATCTAAAAAAATAAGAGATGATATTGTTTTTTTACAAGATAAAGACGAATCCTATCTTTTATATTTTGCTTATAACATTATGAGCGGTTTGACTATTAAAGAGGTATTATCCCTTCCAAAAGATTTATTTTTTACTTCACAAAAAGATGTAAATAAGGCACTTGTTAGTGTTTTTTCTAAAGGTCATGCAGTAGGTAAATTATTAAAAGATTAATTATCAAGGACTAAAACACAATGTTAAATATTTCAAATAGATTTTTTAAATTTAAACATATTTCAATAATTTTTATATTATTTACAAGCATATTTTTTGTATTAGTTTATTATTTTATCTCTTCTTCTAAAGAGGAAATAATCAGTAAAGACATAAAAATTAATCCCCAAGAATTATACTTACAAAATAGTAACAAAATATTTTTTATTAATAATAAAAGTAGTCCTATAATTTCTATAACATTAATTTTTAAAGGAGGTTCAGGACTAGATCCAATAAACAAAGAGGGTCTAGCAACGATTTTATCATCAATGCTATTACAAGGAAGCAATAAACAATCAGCAGAAGATTTTCAAAAAGTTTTAGATGAATATTCAATTAGGATTTCAACAGATAGCACAAGGGATTCAATAATTATCCATATTAGTTTTTTAAATTACTATAAAGAAAAAGCTTTTAGTGTATTAAAGTATATATTAAATAATAAAGATTATAACACTAAAGAGTTTGAAATTATAAAGCAACAAATGCAAACAAATTTAAATTTTTTAATTCAAGATAGTAGTTATATTGCAAGTAATTTATTGCTTAAAAGTATTTTCCCTAACAATATTTATTTTAGAGATTCAAATGGAACAAAAGAAAGTATAGATAACATAAACATACAAGATTTAATCCAGTATAAAGATACTTTTATAAATAATAATGTATCAATAGGTGTAAGCGGTAATATAGATAATAAAGATTTACTACTTTCTTTAAATACTGCATTAGAAGAGGTATTAAAGATGAAGGTTGAATTTAATCACAAAAAATCCTCACCTGTTATTTCTAATAAAGTATTAAAAGTATTAGATTCAAAGTATAAACAATCAGATTTCATGATTGCAATGAAATCGCCACAACGAAACGACCCAGATTACTTGCCTTTCATAGTATTAGATAGTATTTTTGGTGGTGGAAGTAGTTTAAATTCTATTTTAATGGAAAAAATTAGAATTGAGCAAGGATTAGTCTATAGCATAAGTTCAAATTTTGTAGATACCCTATACGGTAGTTTTTGGGTGGTATCAGGAAGCACATCCAATGTCAGTATAGGTGATTCAATGAAGGCTTTCAAAAATATTATTTATTTATTACAAGATAATACCTATGATATTAGCAAAATAGAAGATACAAAAACATGGTTAAGAA
>JBIIMR010000071.1:0-5822 GCA_044337895.1 Alphaproteobacteria bacterium | reverse complement strand
TTATTTTATGATAAATAATAATTTTATAAAAAAAAACACAAATTTTATTACAAGCATTAGTGCCGAAAATTTAGTTTATTTAGAAAAAACAGAACAACAAAATCTATCAAACACATATCAAGATGAAGAAAGTCAAATCAATTCGCAACTAATAATTGAAGCAATTAATTTAATAAATCAATACATTTTATACGGTCATACCTATATCAAAAGTTTATCTTCCCACAAAAATCCTATATTTCCCAAAACATCAAATAAACAGCAAACATTTAATTTAAATGGTTATCTCGGCTATAACTTTATTAATCTACAGAGCTTAGAAATAGATTTAAAAAACAAATATAGTAATAAAATTGGTTATCAATTTAATCATATTTCAGATATTAATCACATAAATTTAATCTTAAATTTAATCAATAAATATCATAATTTTTCCATTGCAACAGATGATAAAATAAAAAATTACCACACTTTATTGCAAGCAGATATTTTTGAAAATTTTTTATTAAAAAAATATCCTTTAGCTAAGTTTTTTTTAGGAAAAGGATTAGAATCCTCAAATATTATTTTACAAACAATAATAGATTCTTTCCAAAGTCAAGGAATTCAAAGCTTATATATTGCAATGGCACACAGAAACAGATTAAATCTTGTTCATAATGTTTTACAAAAACCATTTTCATCATTATTTAATGAACTCAAAGACGAAGAAATAATAATAGCTAAAATGGGAGATGTTAAATATCACCAAGGATACAAAACAATTTTAAATAATTTAAATATAGAATTACTTCCAAATCCTTCCCATTTAGAATCAGTTAATACAGTTTTGTTAGGCTATTTAACAGCAAATCAACAAACAAATACCAATGCAAAAGGCATAATTTTCCACGGAGATAGTAGCTTCAGCACCCTAGGGGCAGTTCAAGAAAGCTTATCACTTAACAATCTAGCAGGATACAACTACAATGGAGTAATCCACATTATTTTAAATAATCGCTTAGGATTTACCGCAAAAATCAACAAAGAATACAAAGATCCAACCCATGCAGCTAAAATAGCAGATTCTTTAATTCTCAATGTTTCAGCAAAAGATATAGAAGAAATACAAAAAACAACTCTCCTTGCTTTAGAATACAATGAAATTACAAAAAGAGATGTTTTTATCAATTTAGTAGGCTACAGAAAGCTAGGACACAACGAAGGAGATGAACCAAGATACACAAGCCCACTTTATTATCAGCAAACAGATAAAGAAGATTCTTATTTTAATCAATACACAAATCATTTAATTAATTCAAATATCTTAAAAGCTAAAAACAAACTACAAGATATTAATAATTTTACTAATATTTTAGAAGAATCTTTTCAAAATAATTTACCAATAGAACAAAAAAAAGAGACTCAGCAAAAAAATACTCAGCAAATATCAAAAAATATTTCAACTGTTTTAGATTCCATTAATCAACAAAATTTTTCAACTTTATTAAACAAAATTTACCAATTTCCAACAAATTTTAATATCAATCTAAAGTTGCAAGAAATTTTACATAAAAGAATTACAGCAGCTAAAACAGAAAATTTAATAGACTACACTTTAGCAGAAAGTTTAGCTTTTTCATTCTTATTACTTAACAATCAAAATGTTAGATTAAGCGGAGAAGACAGCCAAAGAGGAACTTTTTCCAACAGACACAGTGTATTAATAGATAAAGAAACAGAAAAAGAATATATTCCCTTAAATAATTTATCCAATACCCAAGGATTATTTACCCCATTAAATAGCCCAATTTCAGAATATGGAGTTTTAGGCTATGAGTTTGGCTACTCGCTAGTTACAGCAAAAAACAAAGATTTAGTGATATGGGAAGCACAATTTGGAGATTTTTTAAATAATGCCCAAGTAATAGTAGATAACTATATAGCATCTTCCTATGAAAAATGGGGTAAATCTTCCAATCTTGTTATCTATCTACCCCACGGATTAGAAGGGCAAGGACACGAACACTCAAGTAGCAGACTAGAAAGACTTTTACAACTAGCAAGCGAAAATAATTTTAAAATTATTAATCCAACAACTAGTCACAATTTATTTTACACCTTAATAGAACAACCTTTTGCAAATACTCCATTATTTATTCTAACCCCTAAATCATATTTAAGAAATTCCAATTTATTTTCCAACATTAAAGATTTTTTTAGCATAAAACATTTTATTCCTATCCATTCCTACCTTCAAGATTCCCAAGATAAAATAACCAATGTAATTATTTGCCATGGAAAATTTAGCTTTATCTTAAAAGATTACATAAAAACAAATAGTTTATCAAATTATGCAGTCCTAACCCTAGATAAAATTTACCCCTTTCCTCAAAAAGAATTTTTAACAACAATTGCAAGTTACAAAAATTTATCAAACATAATTGTAGCACAAGAAGAACCCTCAAATATGGGGATATTATCTTATTTAAATCAAGAATTAAAAAATTTAGCAATTGCAACTAAAATTAATTGTAAAAATATTACATTTATAGGCAGAAAAGAAACTTCAGCAATTGCAACATATAGCCAAAAAACCCATCAATACGAAGAAAAAGAACTCTTAAATCAAATTTTTCAAAAGGTAAATCAAAATGTATGAACTTAAAATTCCCAATAATTTAGAATCAATTATTGAAGTTAAAATTACAAAAATCTATAAAAATGTAGGAGATAGCATTTCAATAGATGAAGTTTTTTGTGAAATAGAAACAGATAAAGTAAGCATAGAAGTAACCTCACAAGAAACAGGCACAATACATTCAATTAATATCAAAGAACAAGATACAATAAGTAAAGACAAAGTTTTAGCTATTATTGATACACAGAATTCTTCTATTAAAAAAACTAATAAATCAAAGAATCACACTAAAACAAATAGTAAAGAATTTGCATCAACCAACAATTTCAACACTAACACCATAAAAGATTCCCCACAAATTAATACTCAACAAGATGTATTTTTTCTTAATTCATTTCCTAAAATTAATATAAAAGATATTTTACAACCTATTTTAGAGGAAAGTATCTACGAAGCTCCTTTAAATAGTAAAATTCAAGAATTATCTACCTTAAAAAAAACCAGTATTAAAAATCTTAAAATCAGCCAACTTATAGCAGCAAGCACAACAACCTATAACGAATTTATTTTAGATAATCTCATCAACTATAGAGAAAATATCCAAAAAAAAGATAATCAAAAAATTAGCTTCAATGCTTTTTTTCTCAAAGCAGTAAGCATAGCTTTATCAGAGTTTCCAATTTTAAATTCACAGTTACATAATCAATCAATTTATACCCCTAATAATCATAATTTAGCTATTGCTATTTCCTCAAATTATGGGCTAGTAACCCCAGTTATCAAAGAGGTAGAAACTAAATCAGTTAATGAAATTAATGAAGAAATTAAAACATTAGCAGAAAAAGCAAATAATAAACTTTTAACATTAAAAGATCTTACAGAAGGAACTTTTACCTTAACAAACGGAGGTATTTACGGTTCAATGCTTTCAACCCCTATAATAAATTATCCCCAATCTGCAATTTTAGGATTACATAAAATTCAAAAAAAACCAATAGTAATAACTAACAATAACAAAGATAACATTGAAATTGCATCCACAATGTATGTATCTCTAAGCTACGATCATAGAATCATAGACGGAAAAGATTCTGTATCTTTTTTATCTATGATTAAAGCTATAATAGAAAATCCGCAATATTATTTTAAAAAAAAATTGACAAACAAAAACATTTGATGTAATTTATCAATAAGTAAATACATGAAATAAATTAACAATAATAACAAAGTGTTAATTTTATGGACTTAATTGAATGTTAAAAAAAACAGTTGATATCAATTCAAATAATAAATTATCCAAATCTTTTTTTAGGCATTTTGCTATAATTTTATTAATAAAAATAATAGCTTTTACTTTAATATATAACTTATATTTTAAAAATTCAAAAATAAAACCAACCCCTAAAACAGTAGAACAACATTTAGGGCTATCTAAGGAGTAACTATGTTTGATTTTATCAATAATTTAGATGCTAATTTATTATCAAGACTTCAATTTGCATATACAATAATAATTCATTTTATCTTTGTCCCACTTACTTTAGGGCTAAGTTTTTTAATGGCAATAATGGAAACATTATATGTAAAAACAGGTAATAAAATTTATAAAGATATGGTAAAATTTTGGGGATTACTCTTTGGTATTAATTTTGCTATGGGTGTGTCAACAGGTATACCGATGGAGTTTCAATTTGGAACAAACTGGGCTTATTACTCACATTATGTAGGAGATATTTTTGGAGCACCACTTGCAATAGAAGGACTTATGGCTTTTTTCTTAGAGGCTACATTCGTAGGATTGTTTTTCTTCGGTTGGAATAAACTTTCAAAAGCAAAACATTGTTTAGTTACTTGGCTTGTTTTTTTAGGTTCAAATTTCTCTGCTTTATGGATTTTAATAGCAAACGGTTGGATGCAAAATCCCGTAGGTAGTTATTTTAATACAGATACAATGAGAATGGAGTTGCTAAATTTTACAGATTTACTTTTTAATCCAGCGGCACAAACAAGATTTTTCCACACACTCACAGCAAGCTACACTTTAGCAGCAATTTTTGTAATAGGAGTTAGTTCATTCTATTTATTAAAGTTTAAATATACAGATTTTGCTAAAAGATCAATCAAGATTGCAGCAATTGTAGGTGTTTTTAGTTCTGTTTTATCAGCAGTAGGTGGAGACCTTCAAGGTGTTTTATTAAAAGATATACAACCAACAAAATTAGCAGCTTTAGAATTAATTTGGGAGCAAGAAGAAGCACCAGCTTCTTTTACAGTTTTTGCAATTCCAAAAGATTATACAGGTCATAAATTGGGTAATCTTTATGAAATTAAAATACCAAAAGTTTTAGGATGGATAATGACTCATAATTCAGTGGACACACTGCTAGGAATAAAAGAATTAAGGGTTATAAATGAAAAAAGAATTCAAAATGGTCTTCTTGCATACAAAGCTTTAGAAGCAATAAAAAAAGGAGACAAAAAAAAAGAAACTAAAAATATTTTTAATAATAATGTTAAAGACTTGGGTTATGCATTATTGTTAAAAAATGTTAGAAGTGATATAGTAAATGCAACCAATGTAGAAATTAAAGAAGCAGCAATCAACACAATTCCAAAAGTTTATCCATTATTTTTATCTTTTAGATTAATGGTAGGATTAGGATTCTTCTTTATACTATTTTTTACTGTAATGTTAATACTTTCTTCTTTAGATAAACTTACAAAATCAAGATTCATGTTAGTAATCTCTATTTTAATAATACCAACTCCGTGGATAGCTATACAAGCTGGATGGTTTGTTGCAGAGTATGGTCGTCAACCATGGACAATAAATGGTATTTTACCAACATCAATTTCCCATTCAATTTTAAATCCAAGTTTAGTTTTATCTTCACTTATAGGTTTTGTTGTTTTATATAGTATTTTATTAGTAGTAGATGTCTACTTAATGATAAAATATATAAAGATAGGACCAAGCAATAAAAACAATAATGATTTATATTAAAAAATTATAAAATAGCAAAATAAAGGAACTTCAAAATGTTAGATTACGAATTTTTAAGGCTTTCATGGTGGTTATTAATGGGGATTTTATTTATAGGATTTGCAATAACCGATGGCTTTGATTTGGGGGTAGCAAGTTTATTAAATTTCATAGCTAAAACAGATAGTGAAAAAAGAATAGTTATCAACACAGTAGGAC
>JBIIMR010000070.1:0-5833 GCA_044337895.1 Alphaproteobacteria bacterium | reverse complement strand
CCTATCATTTTCTAATTTCATAGATGCATCGTCCCTAGGTTTTTCTAAATTTTCTTCACCCAAACCTTCTTCATTTACTTTAGAATCAATGTCTTTTTCAACTTCTTTTTCAACTTCTTTTTCAACATCATTTTCTGACCCCAAAGAAGAATCATCTACAGTTTTTTCATCTTTTGATTCTGTTTCAACACTTTCTTCAACACTTTTTTCTTCACCCACACCTTCTTCATTTACTTTAGAATCAATGTCTTTTTCAACTTCTTTTTCAACATCATTTTCTGACCCCAAAGAAGAATCATCTACAGTTTTTTCATCTTTTGCTTCTGTTTCAACACTTTCTTCAACACTTTTTTCTTCACCCACACCTTCTTCATTTACTTTAGAATCAATGTCTTTTTCAACTTCTTTTTCAACATCATTTTCTGGCCCCAAAGAAGAATCATCTACAGTTTTTTCATCTTTTAATTCCTCTTCAACAAAATCATCTACCTTTTCCTCTAAACCCTCTTTTTTTGTTTCTATAGGCGAATTTGTATTTGTTTTAGAATTTTTATTTAAAATAATATTTGTATTATATTTAGATCTTAT
This sequence comes from Alphaproteobacteria bacterium, assembly GCA_044337895.1. GTDB lineage: Bacteria > Pseudomonadota > Alphaproteobacteria > WRAU01 > JBIIMR01 > JBIIMR01. The sequence goes on along the minus strand of JBIIMR010000070.1, from coordinate 5,245 downwards.
TTCTTCTATATCTTTAAAGTATTTATTTTCAAAAAATATTTTATCAAATACCAATATAGTTTCAAAATCTACTTTAATGTTGTTAATTTTATAATCTTCATTCAAAATAATATCTTCTGCAATCAATAATTCTTTTAGGGTATCATTTTTATATTTACTTTTGTAAAATGGTAATAATGAATAAGATCTAATTTGCATTTCATCAGGTTCTTTAGCGATATTTAAAATATACACAGGCTCTTTTTCTTTTTTAAAGTATTTTATGTTATAAAAGTTCCAATTTTTAATATAAAATTCAAAATCTATAATTTTTTCTTTTCTATTTTTGTGTGTTAATAATCCAATAGACGAATTTAATATATTATGAAATTTCAAAGAATACTCAGTTACAAATAGCAAAACAGCAAGAGAATCTTTTATATCAGATTTTTCACCTTTAAAGAATTTAGCAATTTTATCCATAAAATTATTACTACTTTGGTATTTCAATAGGATATCTATACTTTTGGGTATTTTATCAAATTGCATAGTTTGAGATAGCATTTTCAAATCAAAAACACTATTACTAGCTTTTAATTTAACATATTTTTTTGATATATTAATTTTTTTTACATATGAATTATCAAAATAATAATATACATTTTCACCACTAATAAAACCTTGAACAGAAATATCTTTTTTACTAATAATCAGTTTAATTTGTTTTTTATCATCATAAATTAAATTCATTATAAAGTAACTTATTTCATTTGCTTTTAAATTTTTTAAAATTCTAATTTGTCCATTTTTATCTTCATATGATATATCTTTAATTATTTCCAGCATATCAATAAAATATTTATCTGTAGTGTATGCAACATTATAAATTTTAGCATTAGAACTTTCATCTACATTTATTAATGAGTTCTTTTTATCAATAGAATAAGCATAATCGTAGCTAATTCCAAATATAGAAACAAGCAACAACACAAAAAAAAGACTTTTATTCAAAATTTTCATAAGATACCGCAATAATTTTAGAAATATTATCAGGATACTCTTTAGCAGCAAGACTAAGATTTATCCATTTAGTTATTACATCTGCATAGTCCAATATAACCTCTTCCCTATTTGGATAAAGAAACATTGATTGAACCGCATAAAAAATTCTATGAAATCTAATCGCATCTGTAACAATAAATCTCAACACATTTAAAGAAGACAAAAGTTTAGGTAACTCATCAGGTTTTGATTTTAAATCACCCGAGAAATTAAATAAATTTTGAGGTAAAGCTTTTATTATTTCACTAGATATATTAGCTTTATCAAGTATTTCTTGCATATCTTTTATTTTAGCAGGAATTTCTAAATTCATTATTGCATAATCAATTTTTTTTACAGTTGCATCTTTTAAAAAGAAATAAATACCTTTATTATTCAAAAATCCCTGTATTTCAAAATCATTTTTTCTAAAAACAGCAGACATGTTATTGCCATCAACCATAATGAATTTTACAACAAAAAACATTTCAAGCCCCACTTTAGAATATATAGAATTCATATTTTTAATTCCAGACACAACAGAGAATTTTTTTCTTAAAAGTTTAATATTTTTATCATAATCATTAAAATCATTTAAGTTAATTATATACGAGTCTTTAAAATTCCTAGATCTATCATTATATTCTTGAGCTTTTAATTTATCTATCTCAGATTTTTTACCACCTTTTTCAATTGCAGCATAAGAAAAATCACCAAAATAAAACAGTAAAAAAAACAATATACTTATAAAACAAAAAATCTTAATCAAATTAATATCCTCTATACTTATTTCAATGTTAATTCATATTATAACATACAAATTAATAAAAAAAATTTAAAATATCATTATCAATTTTTTATTTTTTAACAAATTCTAAAATTCTATCTATTCCCTTAAGATCTTTATGAACATTTTTTAAAACAAGAGAGTATTTTTTAGCAATTTTAATTATCTTATCATACTGCTTCCATCCTATTTCTATAAATAAACAAGTATTTTCATCCATATAATATTTAATTTTTCTAAATATTTTGAAATAATTATAAAAACCATCAAAATCAGCAAATAATGCTAAATGTGGCTCATATTGTTTTACATTCCATTTTATATCCGTATCATTTTTAGATATATATGGAGGATTAACAACAATTACATCAAAAGGATTTTTAACTTTTATAGCTTTAACCCAATCAGATTGAATAATGGTTGTTTTCTCAGCAACATTCAACTTATTAGCATTGATTTGCACCACTTTTAAAGCTTCCATAGATATATCTACAAAAACAGCTTTAGATTGTTTAACTTCTTTTAACAATGTTAATCCTATGCATCCACTCCCACAACCAAGATCTAAAATATTAATTTCACCATCTTTTTTTAAAGATTTAATTACAGCATCAACCATAATTTCAGTATCAAATCTAGGTATTAAAACATTTTCATTTACAAAAAAATCATAATTATAAAAATATGCTTTTTGAGTAGCATAAGCAAAAGGAACACCTTGTTTAATTTTTTCTGCAATTACATATATTTGAGAAATCAGATTTTGATCTAAATTCTTACACCTATTTAATACAAAATATGTATAATCTTTACTTATAGCAGACAAAATGATATCAATAGAAAGCTTATTTAAATCATTATAAATATTCTTAACCCTACTATTATCTAAAATTTGAAATATTTTTTTATGTAAAGTTTCTACTGTATCTAACATTAATTTTATTTAAAATACACTTTCAGACAACTTTAAAGCCCTATCCGCAGAAAGTAAAGATTCTATCATTTCATCCAATTCACCTTCCATAAATATATCTAATTTATATAGTGTAAGATTTATTCTATGATCAGAAACCCTTCCCTGTGGAAAATTGTATGTCCTAATTCTTTCACTTCTATCACCGCTTCCAATTTGATCTTTTCTATCTTTAGATCTTTTACTTTCTATTTCATATTTTTGAGCTTCATAAAGTCTTGCCATCAATATTTTCATAGCTTTAGCTTTATTTTTATGTTGAGATTTTTCATCTTGTTGAGTAACAACCGTCCCAGTTGGAATATGTGTAATTCTAACTGCACTATCAGTAGTATTAACATGCTGCCCCCCAGCACCAGAAGATCTATAAACATCTATTCTTAAATCTTTATCTTCTATTTTAATATCAAGTTCTTCCACTTCGGGCAAAACAGCAACCGTAGCCGCCGATGTATGTATTCTACCATTTGCTTCAGTATCAGGAACCCTTTGAACCCTATGCACACCCGATTCAAATTTTAATCTAGCAAAAACACCTCTTCCTGTTATAGAAGCTACAATTTCTTTATAACCACCTTTACCACTATCATTCATACTTAATATTTCAGTTTTCCATTTTTTAATATCAGCATATCTATTATACATTCTAAATAAATCACCAGCAAATATAGCAGCTTCATCTCCCCCTGTGCCTGCCCTAATTTCTAAAATAACATTTTTATCATCATCTATATCTTTTGGTAGCAAAGAAATTTTTAAATCATCTGTAATTTTAGCTATATTATTTCTAACTTCAACATTATCATCCATCACCATATTTTTCAAATCTATAGGAGTATCAGGATCTTTAATTATTTCTTCATTTTGCTTTAAATCATTTTCTAATTTAAATAACACTTTAATGAGTTCAACTATGGGAGTCATGTTAGAAAATTCTTTAGATAAATTAGCAAATTCAGCACCTATCTTGTTTGCACCAAGTTCTAATTTTTTTTCTAATTCTTTATATTTTTCTAGCATAGATACTAAATTATCATGAAAAGCCATTTAATTTTTAATTCCTATTTTGTTTTAAATTTTCTTTAATTTGTTTTTGTAATAATTCACAATCATAATCTTTTTTCACCTGTTTAACAACTAAGCATTCAGGAGAGTTATTCACAGAATATTTATGATACCCATAATAAATAATTGCTAATATTAAAGATATCACAGTAATATATATGTATCTCATCATTTTTTATAACCTTTCATAAAATTTAAAGCAACCTTACTTAATAAATCCTTTTAAAAAATCAACAATATTTTCATATTTAATTTTTTCTTCCATTCCTGTTTCCATGTTTTTAATAGTTAAAATTTTATTACATACTTCATCAATTCCAACTATTATAACAGTATTTATATTTTTTTTATTAGCAATTTTAAGAGATTTAGAAATCAAAAAAGAATCTAAACTATTTACTTTTAAATTATTACTTCTAATTTTGTTTGTTAACTCTATAATAAATTTATCTATTATGTTATTATTTTCCGATGATTCATCAGATACTTTACATACTGCAACATCAAGATTTTTTTCTTCCATAATCTGCTCGCAAGTAGAAATCATTAATCTTTCTATTCCAATTCCAAATCCAACAGAATTAACCTTTCCTCCACCCATTTCTTCAACTAATTTATCATATCTTCCGCCTGCTATTATTGCATTTTGAGATTTTTCTTCTAATGTAGAAAATTCAAATACTAAATTATTGTAGTAATCTAACCCTCTAACTATTTGATAATTTACATTAAAAGTAATTTCATTTAATTTCAAGTATTTCTGTATATTTTCAAAGTTTTCCAATCCACTATTTTCAATAAAATCAATAATTTTTGGAGCATCAACTAAAATTTGCTTATCTATTTCATTTTTAGAGTCAAGTATTCTTAATGGATTATCTTCAAATCTTCTTTTACTGTCTTCAGAAAGTTCTTTAAAATATTTAGTTAAAAAATCTTTTAAATGTTTTTTATATACATCCCTTTCTAATTCAGTTCCTATATAATTAATTTCAAGTTTATATTTTTTAATATTTAAATTATTTAGAATATTATCTGCAATTTTTATAATTTCAACATCATTATAAAAACTATCCGCCCCTAAGTATTCAATTCCAAATTGATGAAATTGTCTTTGCCTTCCCTGTTGAGGTCTTTCATACCTAAACATAGGACCATAATAAAAAAATTTTAAAGGTAATAAATGTAATAACCCATTAGATATTAAAGATCTCACCACAGGAGCAGTTCCCTCGGGTCTTAATGCAATTCTTTTTTCATTTCTATCTAAAAATGAATATATTTCTTTATTAATAATATCAGAATCTTCACCTATGTTTTTAATAAATAAATCTTCAAATTCCATAATAGGGGTATATATTTCACTAAAACCATAACTTTCAGCAACTTTTACACAAACA
>JBIIMR010000069.1:0-5958 GCA_044337895.1 Alphaproteobacteria bacterium | reverse complement strand
CTTCTTTAGGATTTATAAATCCAATAATCTCTACTATTCCCCATTTATTATCATATGCAAGCCTAATTTTTCTCCCAATATCATATATATCAAACATATCAATATTAGAAGAAAGAAAAGTTTTATCATCCGCAGAAAATAAATTTAAAAAGTGATTACTATCTTTATTAATATCAAAATAAGGACCATCCAAAAGACTTACTTCCAAAAATATAAATTCATTTTTCATAACATTTATTTTCAAAGAAATCGGTTTAATTTGCACTGCAAAAAAGTATATCAAACAATCTTTTTTATCAAATACAAAATCCATATTTTTTATTATTTCCAAATTAAAAGCCGTATCAATTTCCATTAAATATTTCAAATTTTTAAAAATTTTCATTTTATTTTCAGTAAAAATAAAAATAAAATTAATCTGATCTATTACAATACTAATACTTCTTATCTCTCCTAAATTTAAACAAGAATCAATAGTTCCTTCTTTAATTTTATCTAAATACACAGTATTAGGTCTTTTTACAAGCATTCCATTTGATGTATATATAAAGTTATTTAATTTTTTTGCTTTGAAGTAATGATTTTCTATTTTAGAATAACAAAAAAAATCTGAGTTTTGTCCTATTTTTAGGTTTAAAATATCTACAGTTATATTTTTCATTTATAAATCCACCCATAAAGTATTTCCAGTATAATTATTTAAGTTAGCTTCTTTAAATTCAGAGCTAACAACCATAGCATATTCTTTATCATATATATTTTGTAATTGTGAAATCAAATTAGTGTCCACATTTAAAGATAAACTTAATTCTATTGCCAATTTATAAGCTACAAGCTTTGCCAAATCAACAGTAAACAGTTCTTCATCAATATTAGCAAGATATTTAATTTTTACATTTTTAGCATCACAATAAAGATAAATTCCATCTTTACTATAACTATCAACCGATATTGAAATTAACTTTAAAAAATCCATTGGTAATATAAATTTGTATTTATATTCTTTATTGTTGTCACCACCATGAACACTAATTAAGTTTTTACAACTTTTAGCACAAGCAAAGGGATAACTTTCAATAATTTCTGCTTTAACTACTGGATATAAGAACCGCACATATGATGCAACTTCGCTATCTTCATCTAAATCTGTAATCGGACTTTTTTTTATCAACAACATAGATCTATTGATTATATCCAGTTTTTTACATTTTATTGGCATTATTTCACCCACATTATTTATATATTAAAACATATCTTACATAAAAAACTCCAACAATATTGCATAATTATTTTCTCTATACATATCATTGGAGTTTTTAGATTAACAATTATTCAGAACACATAATTGCAACAACTTTTTTTTCATCCATTCTAGTTGCCCCACAAGATAAAGATGCATAAACTTGCACTGCCATTCTTTTATCTTTTCTAACACTAACATTAGTTTTAATATCCTCTGCCATAGCAAGTAAAATACCACTTTTAGCAAAACAAAATATTTTCCTTACATTATTTTCATCTTTAGGTAATAAAGCAGAACTAACTTTTTTAAATTTAAACCCCATAAATGTATTTATTTTACCATCAACTAAAGACTTTACTGTATTATAATCTTCAGATGTTACTTCAGTTGTTTTTAATAAATCATATATTTGCTTAGGTGTTACAACTAAATATTGCTCTTCATCATCATCCATATCAGAATCATCCAATAAAAATCTAGCTTTTCTTAATTTATCTATAGTAAGCCCACTAGATTCACCTTCAATACTTACCCCATCATCAGAATAATCAACAGAAATAATTTGCGACTCAGGCAATGGAACTGCTATTTCACCCCTATTACCAGTATATGCATCACCTAGTGCCGCATTTATAATTCTTTCATCTTTTTTTCTCCCCAAGGCATAAGCTGCATTTAAAGCATAAGCTTTAGTAGGATCATAAATCACCTTAAGCTGATCTTCCCTATCAATTAAATCCGCCCAATCAGAGGTAATCAAAGAAACCATTCTCCTATCAAATTGTGTTTCAATTAAAGGAGTATCATCATGGCGAGTAGTTACATCAACTGCTGTTGTAGGAGCTATTTTATCATAAAAATATTTATCTACTGTTTGAATTTCACACCTCACTAAATCTGCCAATCTAGAACCCTTTTGTTGCAAATTAAGAGCAACCGCATTATAATAACCTTCATTATGTAATTCAGAAATTATCATTTTCATCTCCTTCAAATTTCTTATTTTTTAATACTTAAACTATACAATTTTTCTAAAGATTTTTTATGATTAGCATGATTTGCATTATAAATAGATGCTAAAAATTCCTTATCTTTAAATAATTGTAATCTTTTTTCTTTCAACCCATCTAAATTCAAATCTTTAAAATTAGTTTTAAATTTTTTATCTTCTAATAGTAATTCTCCCAATTTATTAAGTTGCAAAAAAAAATCCGCTACCGCTAAATTAGCAAGATTGCTATTTCCGCTTTCATCACAAAGCCCTAAAAAAACCAAAACTTGCTTAACTTTATTCAAATTCACAGAGTATTGCTTACCCCACATTTGTCTTAATTTTTCTTCTTCCAAATTATTTTCTTTTATATTTTCTTCCACTTATTTATCCTCCTTTTTTATTTTTTCAATTATTTCTAAAAATTCAAAGATATCAACTTCAGCCATCTCTAATATATGTAAAAAAACATCCCTTGCCCCTTCATTAAAAGCCATCTCTAAAGGATCTTTACCAACAAAGCTAGTATTTAAAACATTACAATAATTAGCTAAATCAAAAAGAATCAATTTTGCATCTTCTTTATATTGATAGTTTTTATTTTTGCCAAAAATATTTTTAAAAGCATTTAATAAATTTTCTTGACTATCATTTCTTTTAAATAAAGAAACAACCCATTTCATTCCATTTTTCATATTTTTAATTCCCCAAATTTTTAAGAATTTCATAATCTAAATTTTTTACTTTTACATAACTTGCCAGTATTTCATCAAAGTTTACATTTTCAATCACCTCAGGTTTAATATTTTCAATTTTTGTAATAAACAATAAAAGTTCTTCTAAATTTTTATCTTTTAATTTTTTATTTATATCTTCACCATAATTTTTAAAAACAAAATCAATATCATTTATTTCCATATTTTCAGGTAAAAGTGGTAATTCTCCCATTCTATTTAAAATAAAATAATGCCTTAGAATAAAGGGATAAAGAAATTCATTTTGAATTCTACTAATTTTTGCAGATAGCAGCTTTTTTCTTTGATCATTAACATTATTAATTTCAGTAGCAGTCGCCTCACTAATATTAAAAATACTAAATAGCGAATACAAAAAAGCTTCTTTTACAATTTCTTGCCTTTGTTTTAATACTTCAAGAACCCCACCCATATTAAAATTAGACACAAGAGGTCGAAACATTTGATTCCCTGTAATAGGATCAATTCCACCATAAATTACTCCCCCAGGATTCGTTCTAATACCAGATATAGACATTTCATTAGGAACAAGCATCGGCGGATCAACTTCTTTTTGAGTAGCAATTAATATAGACTTCATCATAGAGTTTACTATTTTAATATCCGCCATTGCACTTAAAGCAGGGCTGCTACCATAACATTCATTTGTATAAGTATTCCACCTAGCACATATATAAGGTAATTCGTAATATCCATCTATACAAATAATAGAACCCTCTTCCCTCAGAATATAATAAGATGCAAATTTCATGTTTTTTAATTTTGCTTTTTTTGTATCTAAAAAATCCACAGGTAAAACAGCATGAATAATTTCAAATTTTTTATTATCATTTTTTATTTCAAACTCTTTTAACTGTTTAGTAAAAGCAAAATCAGGAAACATTTCTTTAATTTGCTCAACATTTAAAAAAAGTTTTTCAAAAACAGTATCAATTTTAGAACCCATGATGCTACCAAAATATGTATTTTCTAAATTTAATACTTCATACCTAACACTATTAGATTTTCCATCTTCTCCAACATAAAAAATTGCACTTCCAAAACACACTAAATCCGCATAAAATTCATATATTTTTTGATAGAAAGAATTTTTATTATCAAAAATATTGCTTTTTAAAATTTTTTCAACCGTTTTTAAATATTCTAAAATTTCTAAATTTTTTCTATCTTTTTTATCAATAACTTCAAAAAAATTTGTTGAATAATCTGCACTAAGTCCTAACAAAGCATTGATTAAATATTCTGCAGATAAAATAGCAGTTGAATCATATAACACCCGTGTATCATTATTTTTTTCCCTTTGAGGTCTAACAAAAGAAGCAACCTCTTTCCAATTATCTTCTAATTGTTTTCTATTATTTTCAAAATATTCTTGCATTTCCAAAATTTTTTTTACATCTTTTTCCATTTATAAAGCTCTCCCTTGTTTGCAATTTTTAAAGATTATTTAAAAATTTAACGGATCATATCCATAATTTTCTATTGAGTTATATCTGCCCAAATCATTTTTAGAAGTAAATTGATTATTATTTTTATCAAAAAAGTTATTTTTCATAAAAAAATTTTCCATCGCAAAAGTTAAAGCAACCGCATCCCCTCCATCTGGAGAAAAACCATATTTTTTTCTAATTTCATCTTTTCCTAAAATTTGCATTTGCCCCTTAGAATTAAATGTATAAGATGCAGAAGATAATTGCTTTAAAAGCAAGTCATCTTTAATAACAAATCCAGCACTACTATTAAAAAATTCTGCCATATTCCCCCACATTTCTGCCCTTTTATTAAGGTATTTCCGCAAGTCATAGGGCTTAGAACCAAAATTTACCAAACTAAGCAACGAACCATAACCAAGCTCTTTTAACCTATCATAAACACCTGCTCCATTTCCCCCCATATCCAAAAAAATTTTTTCAGGTCTAAATTTTTTAATATAATCAGCAATCACCCCAACAATTTGCATAATATCCCCTAAATTAAGTCTTAAATTTACATTAAAACCTATATAATTATCCATCCTATCTATCAACCAAGTTTCATCACCTCCCCCCCTAGCTATATCCACTCCAAATATAATTTTACTTTTTTTTAAATTTTCATTTGTTTCAATAGAATTTTTATCAATACTACAAGCTAGTAATTGCTTATAATCAATCAATGTATTACTTTTTTTCATTGTAAAAGCTTCCATAACAGTAGCAGGAAACTCTTGATAAAATCGCATACTAGGACCTTTATCTATATCTTCTTTTGTAGCTTTAGCAAGAATTAAATTTTTATCATAAGCCCACATTAATTGTTGATTGTTAAGTTTATGCATTTTCCCATACTCCAACCATTCTTTAGAAAATTCAAAATTTATTTCTACTTGTTTCACATAATTTTTATGCCAAAACCAAGGAATAAAAATTAATTCAAAATTATTTTTATTCAAAGTAGCTTCCATACATAAATCATAAAAAATCCCATAAGGACCAAAAGCAGTGCTTTCTAAAATTAATTCACTTTCCCTATCATCACTCACTGCCATTAATAGCCCAGACAAATGATTTTCTAAATTAGGCCAAAAAGCAACTTCACTACCATGAAAAAAATGTAATGTATCAGATCTTCCAATTTCACCTCCTCCTGCTGTTGCAAAATTAAATCTATTGTCTAAATATGGATAATAGATTTCCTTATTATTTTTTATCTTTAATTTAGGCTTTATATAATTTGGCAAAAATTCCCAAAATCTTTTCATAATATTAAATATATTATTACTCGCACTTTCACGATGTGCAACACAAGCCCCCTTAAAACTATTTTTTTTAATAACATAATTAAAACCCCTAGCTACTAAATAAGTAGTAATTCCTACTTGTCTTGATTTTAAAATAATCACCCTTACTGCTTTATATTTTTTAATATTATTAATTTTTTCTTGAACATATTTTTGCTCTGTATTTAATAAAAAGTTTTTTACCCCTTGT
>JBIIMR010000068.1:0-6078 GCA_044337895.1 Alphaproteobacteria bacterium | reverse complement strand
ACAATACAAACAATAATATAATCAATTATACACAATTACATATTAATATAAACTTAATATTAATTTTAGAAATTAACAAACTAAAGTGATACCCAATAAATGAAAAAATTTTTAATTACAATCCTGCTTTTAACAATTATCATCACCCCATATTTAATTAGTGAAATTACAAAAAACTATGTTACTTTAAAAAAAGGCGAAAAACTAAGCTATTTCAATGGTAAAACATTTCAGCAAACAGATGAAATAGCAAATCCAACCAAAAAAAGATCATTTTTTTATTTTTTAAAAAATTTCCTTTTAAAAATTATCAAAGAAAATGAAACTATTAAATATAAATATTACGAACCAAGTATACCACTACAAAAAATCAACCCAAGCAATATAAGAGTCTACTACATTAATCACTCTACTTTTTTAATTCAAACAGCTACTAAAAATATTTTAACAGATCCAATATATTCAGATATAGCAGGAGTTTGGAAAATAGGACCAAAAAGATTACACAATCCAGGAATAAATTTCAAAGATCTACCCAAAATAGATATAGTTTTAATAAGCCACAATCATTACGATCATATGGATAAACAAACGATAATAAATTTATATAAAAAACACAACCCACTGTTTATTGTTCCCCTTGGAAATAAAAAATTAGTAAAAAGCTTCCATAAAGATATTAATGTAATAGAATTAAAACTAGAAGAAACCCATTCAATAGATAATTACAAAATAACATTAGAAAGAGCAAACCACTATTCCAGAAGAGGGCTTTTTGATAAAAATAAAATGCTATGGGGTAGCTATGCAATAGAAACACCTAACAACCATAAAATATTTTTCGCAGGAGACACTGCTTTTAATAATGGAACAATTTTTAAAAACATTGGCAAAAAATATAAATCTTTTGATATTTCATTATTACCAATTGGAGCTTATCAACCCAACGAATTTTTAAAATCATACCACACAAATCCAAATGAGGCAGTATTAATACATAAACTAATTAATTCCAATAATTCCATTGGCATGCACACAGGAACTTTTCAATTAGGGCAAGACACAAAACAAGAAGCAATCTCAGATTTAGCAAAAGCAAAATTAAAACATAAAATTCATCAAAATAAATTTACAGTTTTAACCCCAGCAGAATTCTTAGAAATCAAAAAAAACTAAGATACCAAAATCCCGCCATTCTTGCAAAAATCTTTATTGTCATTCTCCACTCAAAATCAAGACCCTCTTACAGCTCAGCCCTAACTTAACTACATCCAAAAAATTAATCCAACTCTGGAACAATCAAACCAATTTTATCCAAAGGTATATATTCAAAATAATAAGAACATCCAACACTAATAATATAATCCAAAACATCCCTATAAGATGCATGCCTAAACCAATTAGAAAGCAAATAAATATATTCTACTTCCATGTTTAATCTTGAAAATAATTTTTTATATTGCTTTTTCTTAAAATCACAAGTTTGTAATTTTTCATCAACACTACCTGCTACTTTTTGAAATTTACACTCAATAATATATATCGTATTTTTAATGATTACAAAAATACAATCATCAGGTAATAATCTTTTTGATAAATAATCACTCCATTTAACCCCATTTTTTTCTAAAAATTTATATAAATTATTTTTTTTAAATAAATATGCTACTAAATTATTTTTATAAAAAACTTCATCCTTATCATTTACAAAATAATTTTTTTGCAAACTTAAGAATGTTTTTAAATCTGTTTTTCCCTCAAAAATCAAACCAGTCCTAGTATTTGCTCCACCTATTCCATTTTCTATCATTTTATACCCACAAAATTATTTAGAATATTCATATTTTTAATTTCAAAATCTTCAAATCTTTTAATACTCAAATCTATATAATTTTTATCCAACTCAATTCCTATATATTTTCTATTCCCTCCAACTTCTAAAACAGCAACTCCTGTTGTTCCAGAACCATTAAAAGGATCCACAATCACACTGTTTAAATCAGTGGAGGCTTTAACTATTCTTTTTAATAAAGATAAAGGCTTTTGAGTTGGATGTTTACCAAAAATTTTTTCCGAAGGCTTAGATGTAGGAATACTCCAAACTGATCGCATTTGTAAATTTGATTTTTTCAAGTTATCTTCAGGAAAATTACCATCTTTCATAGATTTATAATCAAAATAATGTTTAGCTTTTTTATCTTTTCTTGCCCAAATTAAAGTTTCATGACTTGCAGTAAAAAACCTACAACTTAAATTAGGAGAAGCATTAGGCTTAAACCATGAAATATCATTTAAGATATGAAAGTTTAATTTTTGCAGTAAAAAACCACATTGATAAATACTATGATAAGTGCCACTAATCCAAATAGTTCCATTACTTTTTAAAACTCTTTTACATTTTTCTAACCAAGTTTGATGAAAGATTAAATCATCTTCAAACCCTTTAGACTTATCCCATTTACCTTTATTAACACTCACCATTTTACCATTTTCACAAGTAAAACCATTATTAGAAAGCATATAAGGAGGATCTGCAAATATCATATCTACTGAATTTTCTTCTAATTCATCTAAAACAACCAAACAATCTTGATTATAAAGGGTAATACCCTGATTTTTATAAGCAACACCCATTTTTAAAAACCCAAAATAAAGTTTATAATTCTTCCATTTCCTCAATCAAATTACCAACAATTTTTTTACCATGGAAGGCATTTGCAATTGTTTCAGCTTTTAAAATATTAAGATTTTGCTTAGTCACCCCACCAGCAACAACAATTTCAATTCCATATTTATCACCCTCATCAACCATTCTATTAATAGTATCAATACCATCAACAGCTCTTTTTTCACCCCCTGAAGTTAATATTCTAGTAATACCAACATCAGCTAATTTTCTAATTTCTTTATAAGGCTTTTCCACCATATCAATTGCTTTATGGAAAACAACATTTAAAAACCCAGCAAATTTTACCATTCTATAAACATTTTCATAATCTATTTCATGGTATTCATTTAAAATTCCAATTGCAACCGCTTCAATTCTTAAGTTTTTACACATTTGAATATCTTTTTCCATCACAACCATTTCTAAATCAGAGTAAACAAAGTCGCCCCCCCTTGGCCTAATCATAGCAACAATATCAATATCTTCTAGTAAATCTTTAGCAGTTTGTAGGGTTCCATAAGAAGGAGTAGTTCCACCAACTCTTAAATTTTCACATATTTCAAGCCTATTAGCACCCAAATTTACAGCATGTATAGCTTGATTAATATTTCCAACACAAGCTTCTAAAATCAACCTTGGCATAACACAAAAACCCCCTATTTAAATTATTTTTAAATTATTAATAACAGTATTTTAACCTAACCTTCATTATTAAAAATTATACCACTTTACAAATCACTTTACAAATCATAATTAATATTTTATAATAAATAATAATTCTAAAATGCGGTTATGGCGGAATTGGTATACGCGCAACGTTGAGGTCGTTGTGGGATAACTCCCTTAGAAGTTCGAGTCTTCTTAACCGCACCACAAAACAACAACAACATAATTTTTACAGTTTAAAGTCTTCCTTATCTTTATTTTCTAATTTATTCAAAGCTTCTTTTAATTTATTCCAAAATTCATCTTTTTTAGAATAATTAATAAAATTACCTGATCCTTGTTTATTTTGATAAACTGAATCTATAACCCTTAACATTCTATGTATCATTTTATAAATTGAATCTTCCCAAAATGTTTTTTCCGAATATTGATTTAAATACCTTTTTTGCAAAATATTATCTTCTTTCAGTTTTATTTTATCCCACATATAAGAAATTCCAGCCAAAATAGCAAATTTACCATATTTTAAATATTCAACAAAATTCTCAATATCTTTTTGTTTCTCATCAATATAATTAATATAAACACTATCATACATTATATTTAAAATCTTTTTTTCATCCTCTTTATCTGTATCAATATTAATTGTAGAAGCCGTATATATTATATTATAAATCAAAGCAACAATTATAATTTCTTTAACTTTATCAGCTGTCATTACACGAGACTTATCACCAAACACTTTTTTATAATTGTCATCATTTGCAAATATTGATGATGGAGATTGTTTAGCCAATACAGGATCACCATTATAAGCAGTCATAATAGTTGCAATATGCTCAATTTTTAACTTTAAAGTTTTAAAATTATTTTTTAATTTTTCCTCATATTTAAAATTGTCTATCACATTATGCTTAATTGGTTCATCATTAACTTTTAAATATTCTTTATCTTCTCCCCTTTTAATCATATAAAAATAACCCAATTTATACATTTCTTTTTGAATATTTTCTTGAATTGGACAATTTCCCTTGTAATCACTTAATCTAATAGGGTTATTAGCATTTCTATATGTTGTAATATTTTTCACAAAATCATTTTCATTTTTAGGAACCTCAATAAGCATTGCTAAAACTTTAATTTTTTCATAATGATTATCTCCTTTATCTTTCCCTTTAGATTTACTATTTTCATTTTCTATATATGTTTTATAAATAGAGTTAAGAGTTTGTGCCCCATTTATAACCTGAGGAGTAATTAATTTAACTTTATTCTTACCAATCTTATTATACTCTATACAAGTAATAGTAATTCCATTATTGTAATAATAAAACTCTTCTGGATGTTCATTCACAGTTTTTTTAATATCTTTGTTTATTGTAGTATTTCCTAAAAAATATCTCACATTTCTATCAAATAAAGATGCACCATATTTTTTCATTAAACTTATTATTTCTTTACCATTTATTATTCCAAAAGATGTTCTTTTCTTTTGTTTAGGAGTATATATAAATATACTTTCTTTTGATTCTCCATTAAGCAAATTATTAGGATTATCAAACTGAATTTCACAATATTCAGGATTTTCTCTGTAAGAATTTTTATCATCACAATATAATCCATAAAGTTCAGAAATATCAACAAATGTTATTTCTTTTTTATAATCTTCTATTTTCTTTTCATCTAAAATATAATTTACAACAAAATATTTTTTAACATCATACCCTTCTTCTTTATACTCTAAAAATTGCCTCCTAATTTCATTAACTCTAAAATTATTATGCTGTTTATCTAATTCTTCAATCCTATGGTCCACATGTTTAAAATCCCTTAAATCAATATCTTTTAAATTATTATTATCAAAAGATTCTACTGCTTTAAATTGTAAAAATATTATTTCTTTTTTATTTGTATCTATAAAAAACCCATCTATTCCAAAATCCTTTACCTTTAAATTATCTAAAGTTTCAGTTATATCATTATTATCCCCAAACAATAATTTTGTCGCACCATAAGGGAAACAAAGTCCCATATTATCAGCTTCTTTACCTGTAACATCATTATAAACTGTTTTACAATATTTTTTAATTTCCTGAAATTTTTCTTTGTCTGTTTTATACATAATTATTTTTCCACTCTAACTAATACTTAATTTTTTATTCAAAATAATACAAATTCAAGAAACAAAAAATACAACTTAAAATTACATTATTTAATTATAATAAAAAAATATCATTTATTTTGAAATAATTCTAGCATAAAAATATTTTAAAAGAATTTAAATACCTCCCCATCTCACCATTCCTACCCCTCCCTAATCGTCATTATCAGCACAAGGCAGGAATCCCCTTTCACTGCAATACAACCCCTCACTTTAAATTTTTTTAATCCCTCTGCAACATTCTCTATAAAATTTCATCCACCACCCCAACTCCCCCAATAAAAAAGGGTTCATTTAAATTAAGTAAAAAAACTTAACTTAAACAAACCCTAAAGTAAAGGAGATAAAAAGTAATAAAAACATTACTTTAAATAATAATATTAAAAATAAATAGATATTTATGAAAAATAAACAAATAAAAAATTACTTATTTTTTTCTCAAAAACACTTACCATAATATAAATAAACTAAAATATATTTTTCATTTAAAATAGAAATTTAAAAAACAATAAAAGAACATTGAATATTTTTTTAAAAGTGTTTGAGATTCAATCTTCTCCCCCCACCCCGTCATTCTCAGCAC
>JBIIMR010000067.1:0-6103 GCA_044337895.1 Alphaproteobacteria bacterium | reverse complement strand
TCACTTTTTAAATTTATTTTCTTCGGACAATAAAACTTTTCTTTCTTCTAATATTGATATGTTTGATATATATGATATTGGGAGAAAAATTAGGCTTGCATATGATAATAAATGGGGAATAGTAGAGATTATTGGATTTATAAATCCTAAAGAAGTGTATTGTAAAATAATTAAAAATCTCAATGGAATAGGGGAAACTAAGCTTTTTAGAATGGATGTTTTTAATGATAAATATGGGTATCCATCTTTGGGGGTGATATGTAACAATAGGCTTTATTTGGCAAAAAATAATTATGATAAAAGTTCCGTTTATGCATCTTGTTTTAATGATTTACTTAATTTTGCTCCAACAATTATGGATGAAGAATTTCAAAATAGTGAAGAATTTATTGGGGTAGAAAATGCTATATATATAAAATATAGTGATATTGGTGAAATTTTAAAATTAAAAACAAATGGTAAATATGTTTATGTGTTTGAATTTGAATCTTTATTTTTGATAAAAGAAAGGGATGCAAGTAGTGTTTTGTCTCCTTATAATTATTATGTTTATAAAATTGCAGACAATTATGGAAATGGAGAATCTGAATTTATTTTAGACAATCTTTTGTATGTTGGTATGGATAAAAAAAATATTTACATGCTAATCAAAACATTTAATGATAATTATTATACATCAATAAAATGGGATGAATTTTTAATGGAGAATCTTACAACTAAAATTACTAAAATAGTTGTTATTGAAAGTCCTTTTTATATGATTTTACTATTAAAAGAAGATGGCAGTTTTAATTTAGTAAGTTTTTTTGATATTAATAATCTTGCTAAAAATAAATATAATTTGATGTTCTCTAATTCAAAGCATAGTTTTTTTTATGGTAAACTTGAATTTAAAGATGTTGTATATGATGTTTTTACAGCAAAAATATTGGATAATCTTTATTTAATTTTTTTAATTAAAAGATTTGTAAAGAATAAGTGGGTTTTAATGTTAGAGTATTTTAATATACATTCTATATTAAATTTAAATGATAAAAAAATTTATCTTGATTCATTTAGAAAAATTATCAGTTTAGAGACGGAAAAATATTTGATAGAAGATTTAATTGGGTTAGAAGTAGATATATGTGTGAACTTTGAATATTTAGGTAAAAAATTGTTAACTGAAAGTTTAATTAAGGAATGTATTTCTAAAGGTGATTTATATATTGGGTTTAATAATGAATCTTGTTTTGAAAGTGTTGATTTTGAAGATATTTATGATATTAAAACTTTGACAATGAAAAAAGCAATGAATTTTATTTATTTGTATCTTGTAAATTCTTTTGGAGGAACTATAAAAAATGGTATCAATAACAAAATTCTAATTGATAATATTGCTAACATAAATAATAATGGTGACTTCTTTACGGGTGAGAAAAATGTTAAATTGGAAGCAATATTTAATAATAAACAAAATTTAATTATATCGCAAAATTTACCATTTAATTATTGTATTAGTATGGCAATTGTAGATTTTAGCATTATGGAATAAAAAAGTAAAATTAAAAAATTTTAAAATAGTGGGAGTTAATTATGGGACTTTTTAATAAAAAAGAGCAAAAAAAAGATATAGATGATAAACAAAAAGAAATGCATAATGATGATATAGATAAAATAGTTTCTGATTCAAGTGATTTAATTAAGAAGGAAGAAACAAAAAGATCTTATGAAAAATCTTTAAATAAAGTGCAAAATGGAAATTTGGATAGTGGCACTGTGGCGGATATTGAAAATCAAAAAGATGTTAAAACCACAGAAAAAGTTGATAAAATTCAAGAAAATGAAGATTATAAAATAAAAAAAGAAAATGATTCCTATGAATTAAAACAGATGGAAGAATCTTATAAAAATCAACAAAAATTAACTGATAAGGCTTTTAATATGGGGTTATCTTTAATTAAAAGTTCTGCAAAAAAGAATTGATATTTTGAAAGTAGAGGTTATAAAATGGAAAATTTAGATGTTGTTATATATGAATCTTTTGGAGAAAATACTTTTGTTATTCCTTTTGAATATGATATTTTGAAAGAGGTAAACATTTTTGTAGATAATGTAGAAAAACAAAGAGATATTGATTATACAATAGAAAAACAAAATGTTATTTTTAAGTATAATGTTGGGGATAATTTAGTATCTAAAAATGTAGTAATCTCTAAAAATAAAGAATTACAGCGAAAAACAGAAATTATAAACAACTCTACAATTAATTATCAAATCTTAAATCATGAGTTTAATAATATATATGATTGTTTAAATAATTTAGATGCTAAAATTAAAAATATGGTTAATAAACAATATGATGATTACTTTGTAAATATGATGATGCCAAAACCAAAAGAAGGATCTGCAATTTATTTTGGAAAGAATGGGGAGCTATTAACCACAACGGAAAATATTGAACAAATTTTAAATGATATGCAGTTGATAATAGATGTTTCCCTGGGGGAATCTATTACTGCTAATTCTATATTTTATGATAATTCACAGACATTGTTAGATGCAAATAATACTCAAAAAGCGATAGATTTACTTGTTAACTCTATAAATATTAAATATGAAAATTCTGAAATGTTAGTGGAAAATGTTAAATCTGGAATTGATTATATTTATCAATACTCTAAAAATAACATTAATGATTTGCAAGATTATAAAACAAGTTGTTATTTTGGCTCTCCTTTAACGGTTTTGAGTGGAAGAATTGATGCAAATAATGGATTTTCTAATGTGATAGAATATTTAAGTGAAAATAATCAGATAAAAATTTGTTGCAGTGAAAGAGCTTTAATCCTTGGGTTTAGTATAGAAAATGTGACTAAAAAAATTATTGTTAATAATGACTGCTTTATTAATGTTGAAAAAAATAAAATTTTGTATGTATATGCAGAGGTGAATGGTGGGGGTTTTGTAGAATTTAAAACAACAGAATATCCTCCTTTTTATGTATATTATAAAATTTCTGATTCTGTAAATAATTCTTCTTGCTTGATTGATAAATATACGAATTTTAGTGATTACTTTTATATACCAACTAAAACAATGTATGATTTTAATCATACTATTGTGCAAAAAGTTTATTTGGGTAAAATTAAAATTAATGATGATGGAACTGTTGCTATGTTAGTAAATTATAGTTTTGGGGATATTTATTTTGAAGATTTTAATTGCTCTATCAATTCTACATATAATTTGCCAAATAGATTTGGGACCTCTATGGTGGATGTTAGTGTTTACTATATGAATAGTAATCCTGTAAATGAAGTAAAAGCTAACTCATTTTATCCATCTCAACAATTTTTGCTGTATGATATTGGAAAATTAAACAATGGTATTACATATTCTTTTAATGCAAATGAAATAATTGTTAAAAGTGGTAAAGTAGGGGTTGTTTTTGTTTCTGAACCTTTAGCTTTTACAACAACAAATGTAGGTGTTTATAGGGTTATTGTGCGGAGGTTGTTTTAGAAATTAAGTGTAAATTTAAGTATATATGATTGCAAAAGGTAATGTTTTTTAGAATATTATTTGTTTATTTTTTGCTTGCTTTTTTAATTTAATTTTGGTATATTTTATATTATTTTTAATTTTTTAAAAAAACGGAGAGTAGCGCAGCTTGGTAGCGCACCTGATTTGGGATCAGGGGGTCGCAAGTTCGAATCTTGTCTCTCCGACCATTTTAAATTTTTAGGAAAATTTTTAAAAAGGAATTTAAGCTGTGGGTATCGCAATTGTTTCAAAAATATCTAAGAATGCTATGCAGTCTTCAGTTAAAAATTTTGGAAGCTATGTTGTAAAATTTGAAAATCAATCGCAGGATTTTTGTGATAAAAATACTGGATATGTTAAAACTGTTGATACTAATAATCAGGTTGTTTTAAATTTTGATAGTTTAGATTTAGCTATTTCTTATATTAAAAATAGGGGAATGGAATATAAAATTGTTGATAATTCTTTGTATAGTAAAGTTAAAAAAAGCTATTCTAAAAATTTTACTAAAGATCCTAGTTTAGAATATTAAAGTATTGAAAGATTTGCACTCGTAGCTCAGTAGGATAGAGCAACTGCCTTCTAAGCAGTGGGTCATACGTTCGAATCGTATCGAGTGCACCATTTTAATTTGTGTTTATTATCTAAAATTTATTTTATATTGTTTTAAAAGTTATATTTGTAGGTTAATCTTAGTATATTGTTATTTGTTTTTAATAAATAATTGGTTCCTGAAATGTTTAATGCTTTATTTAAATCAAAAAAATCTCTTTTTTCATAGGAATAGTTTATTCCTAATAAAATCCCTTTGCTTAAAGCATACTCATATCCAAATTCTAAATTTAAGTTATTTGAAGGAGATAAAAGTGAATTATAAAAATTTGCTTGTTCTTGTGTGTCTGTATTGGAATTTATTCCTCTTGTGACAAATCCATATACAAATGAATGGGTTAATCCTAGTTTAATATAGGGAATATGTTTATTTTTTATTGGTAATCTTCCTATAATGTTAAAAACTGAATTTAGGTAAATATCTGCCCCAAAATTTTTTACACCCGCTTCTACCCCTAAGTATCTTAAAATGTTATATCCTATTATGATATCTAATTTATAGTTTATCTTGTTATATATATTGTTAAATTCAGAATTAATTTCATCTTCAATCTTTGTAACAGAGTTTGTATAATCTGATATTGTATAATTAGAATCTAATTCATCGTTGATTGTATTTATAACATCTTGCAATGTATAATTTGTATTATAAGTGCTGTTTATTTTATCTAAATATATTTGTAACTCTTCTGTTGAATCAGGGATATTTGAGTTTGCTGTTGTGAAAGATTTACTAACATTAAAGTTAAAATAAAAACCTGTGAGTGTTTCATTGTTTGCTTTTGCTGTAAAAGATGTTAGGTGGAATATTAAAATTATGAAAATAAATAACTTTTTTGAAAAATTCATAGCAAATCAACCTTTGTAATCTTATTAGATTTTATTTTAATGTATTGTAATATTTTATTAGTTAAAAATCAATAGTTAAAATTCAATGTAAAAAATTTTGTTATTTTACTTGAAAAGTATGTTTAAATGAAATATAATTAGTGGAATTTTAAATTTGTTAATCTTTAATTAAGTGTTTAGTTAGTGGATTGGTAAATTTTTTATTTAGTTATATTTTAATTAATTTTTTAATATTTGTTGAAAACAGATAGATGGGGTGCTAAATTATTTTAGTATTCTTGTTTCCGGTGGAATGTTTTGTAGTTTCTGCTAATTCTGTTTTTATAATTAACCGGAAAAGGAGTCTTTTATTATGTCTTATGTTAATTTACAAGATATGTTTGCTGCAGGAATGCATTTTGGTCACAATGCGAGTCGTTGGAATCCTAAAATGTCTAAATTTATTCACTCTAATCATAATGGGGTTCATATTATTAATTTGCAAAAATCTTTGCCAATGTTTAATAGTTCTCTTGATAAAATTAAAAAAGTTATTGTGTCTGGTGGTAGGGTATTGTTTGTTGGAACTAAAAAACAAGCTAGTGATATTGTTGCAGAATATGCTAAAAAATGTGGGCAATACTATATTAATTATAGATGGCTTGGTGGAATGTTAACTAACTGGAAGACTGTTTCTTTATCTATTAATACTTTAGATAAAATTAATAAAAAAATTGAAGAAGGTATGGTTGGGTTGACTAAAAAAGAACAATTACAACTTACAAGGGAAAGAGATAAGTTGGAAAAGTCCTTGGGTGGAATTAAAAAAATGGGTGGAATTCCCGATGTTATTTTTGTAATAGACACATCTAAAGAACAAATTGCAATTAAAGAAGCTAAAAAATTAGGTATTCCTGTGGTGGGAATTGTGGATACCAATGGAAATCCTTTTGAGATAGATTATCCTGTTCCTGGAAATGATGATGCTATTAAAGCAATTGAGTTTTATTGTGATGTTGTTTCTAGTGTTATTTTGTCTGGTATTAAGGAGGAATTATCTGGGAAAAATGTAGATTTAGGGGAATCTTTAGAAATTGATAATTTGGAAGAAGTGCCGATGGACTTTGAGCCTGAAAGT
>JBIIMR010000066.1:0-6110 GCA_044337895.1 Alphaproteobacteria bacterium | reverse complement strand
AGGTAAAGCTATACATTTGCATCCGCTTGTTTGTTCTGCTTTTAATGCGGACTTTGATGGTGATCAGATGGCGGTTCACTTACCTTTATCTATAGAATCTCAGCTTGAGGCGAGGGTTCTTATGATGTCTACTAATAATTTATTGAGTCCTGCTAATGGTAAGCCTATTGTGGTTCCTTCGCAAGATATTATTTTGGGTATATACTACATGAGTGTTGCTAGGGATAATCAAATTGGACATGGAAAAATTTTAAAAGATATTGCAGAAGTTGAAATGGCTCTGCAAGATGGTGTGGTTACTCTTCATACTAAAATTAAGTCTTTGTATAACTTTAATCAAGAAAATGGTGAAACTCAAAATAAAGTTATTGATACAACACCTGGTAGAATGAAGCTTTTGGAAATTTTTCCAAAACATAAAGATTTAGATGTATCTTTGGTTAATAAAGTTTTGACTAAAAAAGATATTGGAATATTAATTGATAAAATATATAGAATTTGTGGGCAATTTATAGCAGTTAATTTTGTAGATGATATTATGGCTCTTGGTTTTGAAATGGCTTTTAAAGCTGGAATTTCAATTGGAAAAGATGATTTAATTATTCCTGAATCTAAAAATAAAATTGTTGAAAACACAGAACTAAAAGTTAGAGAATATCAAAATCAATTTAATGATGGATTAATTACTAATTCCGAAAGATATAATAAAGTTATTGCTTCTTGGAATGTATGCACTGAAGAAGTTGCTAAAGCTATGATGAAGGAAATGATTAAAGTTGAAGATGATAAACCTATTAACTCTGTTTATATGATGTCTGATTCTGGTGCTAGGGGTTCTGTTACACAGATGAAGCAATTAGCTGGTATGAGGGGATTAATGGCAAAACCATCGGGTGAAATTATTGAAACTCCAATTATTTCTAACTTTAAAGAAGGATTGCAAGTGCTTGAATATTTTAACTCTACACATGGTGCTAGAAAAGGGTTGGCGGATACTGCTCTTAAAACAGCTAATGCGGGTTATTTGACGAGAAGGCTTGTGGATGTTTCTCAAGATTGTATAATTGGATCTGAAGATTGTGGAAGTACTGAAGGGATATTTATTTCGTCTATAGTTGATTCTGGAGAAGTTGTTTCTTCTATTGAAGATAGAATGCTTGGTAGATATATATTGGAAAATATTGTAGATTATGATACTGGTAAAGTGTTAATTAAATCTGGAACATATATAGATGAAAAATTAATACCTCTTGTTATTAAAAGCTCAATGGAACTAATAAAGGTTAGATCCCCTTTGACTTGTAAGGAAAAAAGAGGAATATGTATTAAGTGTTATGGTAGGGATATATCTAGGGGTAACATTGTAAAGCTTGGTGAAGCGGTTGGGGTTGTGGCAGCACAATCTATTGGTGAACCTGGAACACAGTTAACAATGAGAACTTTCCATATTGGGGGAGCGGTTCAAGGGCTTGCTGAAAAAAATAATGTGGAATCTCCTGTTGATGGTTTTGTTCAATTTAAAAATGCTAGATTCGTTAAAAATAGTGAGGGGAATACTATATTAATGTCTAGAAATTCTGAAGTTTTAGTTAAAAATGCTAAAAATCAAGAAAGATTTAAAAGTAGGATTCCTTATGGAAGTAAAATTTATGTTGTAGAAGGACAAGAAATTAGCTTTGGAACAAAACTTGCGGATTGGGATTCTTTCTCTATACCTGTTATAACTGAAATGAGCGGAACTTTAAGTTATGTGGATTTAGTTGATGGTGTGTCTATTATGGAAAAAATAGATGAAAGCACTGGAATAACTTCTAAAGTTATTATGGATTGGAAGCAACAATCTAGGGGTGGAGTTTTAAAGCCTAGGCTTGTTATTTCTGATGTGGAAAAAAAGAAAACAGATACATCTTATTTGCTTAGTCCAAATGCTATTATTACAGTTAATAGCGGTCAAGAAGTTAGACCTGGGGATATTATTGCTAAATTACCTAGAGAATCTGCTAAAACTAGGGATATAACAGGTGGTTTAACTCGTGTTATTGAATTATTTGAAGCTAGAAAATATAAAGATGCTGCTATTGTTTCTGAAATATCTGGAAAAGTTGAATATGGTAAAGACTATAAATCTAAAAGAATTATTATTATAAAAAATGATACTGAAACAAAAGAATATCCTATATCTAAAGATAGGCAGTTGCTTGTTTATGAGGGAGATATTGTGGAAAAAGGTGAGCAAATTACTGATGGTATTATTAATCCGCATGATATACTTAGAACTCGTGGAGTAGAAGTTTTCGCTGATTATATGATTAATGAAGTGCAATCTGTTTATAGAATGCAAGGAGTTGTTATTAGTGATAAACATATAGAAGTAATAGTTAGACAAATGTTACAAAAAGTAGAAATTTTGTCTTCAGGTGATTCTAAACATATGGTTGGCGAAATTGTTGATAAACTGCAAGTAGAAAGAGAAAATATTAAGCTAGCTAAAGATAAGAAAGATTTGATAAAATATGAAAGATTACTATTTGCTATAACTAGAGCTAGTTTGCAAACACAATCGTTTATATCCGCTGCTTCTTTCCAAGAAACAACAAAGGTGTTAACTGATGCTGCTTTAATCGGTAAAGTAGATAAATTAGTGGGACTTAAAGAAAATATTATAGTTGGTAGGTTAATTCCTGCAGGTACTGGTTATATGACTTCTAAGTATAAAAATCAATAAGGTAAATAAAAAGTAAATAAAAAGTAAAAAAAACTTGTAATTATATGCTTTTTTGTGGTAGTATCTTATTTGTAAAAAATAAAATATTGATTCTTTAAAAAGAGAATTTATTTTTGTTTTGAAAGAATTTTTTTAATTTCATAAGCTTTAAATTGGTTTATGATTTTTTTAAATTAAAAGTGTAAAATGTAAATGTTAAAATTTGAGGTTTGTAAAAAAATATGCCTACTATTAATCAATTAATAAGAAATCCAAGGGTAAAAATTAATACTAGAAATAAGGTTCCTGCTTTGGCAAGTTGTCCTCAAAAAAGAGGTGTTTGTTTGAGGGTTTATACAACTACTCCTAAAAAACCTAACTCTGCTTTGAGAAAGGTTGCTAAAGTTAGATTAACTAATGGGGTGGAAGTTATAGCTTATATCCCTGGTGAAGGTCATAATATTCAGGAGCATTCTGTTGTTCTTATTGAAGGGGGTCGTGTTAAAGACTTGCCTGGTGTGTTTTACTCAATAATAAGGGGTGTGTTGGATATGAAAGGTATAGAGAAAAGAAGAAAAAGAAGGTCTCTATATGGTTCTCCTAAGCCTAAAAAAGCATAATTAAAAAGAAAGGTGTTTGTATTTATGTCTCGTCGTCGTGCTGCTAAAAAACATGAAGTGTTACCAGATCCAGTTTATAACAATCAAATTGTTACGAAATTTATAAATTGTATTATGTATGAAGGAAAAAAATCTGTTGCAGAAAAGATAGTTTATGGTGCATTGGAATTTATTGGTAAAAAAGCTAATAAAGATAGTTTGGATCTTTTTTTGGATGCTATAGAAAATGTTAAGCCAACTGTTGAAGTTAGATCTAGAAGGATCGGTGGTGCTACATATCAGGTTCCTGTGGAAGTTAGAACTGATAGAAGATTGTTTTTAGCAATTAAATGGATTGTTTCTTTTGCTAGAAAAAGGTCTGAAAGGGAGATGATGTTTAGGCTGGCTGCTGAAATATTGGATGCTGCAATGGGTAAGGGTTCTTCTGTTAAAAAGAAGGATGATACTCATAAAATGGCGGATGCAAATAAGGCATTTGCTCACTATAGATGGTAGTTTTTTTTATTAAATATTTAAAGGGGTTTTTTTGTTAAATGTCTGATGTTCAAGGTAAAATAAGTTTAAGAAATTATAGAAATATAGGGATTATGGCACATATTGATGCTGGTAAAACTACAACAACAGAAAGAATTTTGTATTATACTGGTAGATCTCATAAAATTGGTGAGGTTCATGATGGAAATGCTACTATGGACTGGATGGTTCAAGAAAAAGAAAGAGGTATTACTATAACATCTGCAGCAACAACTTGTTTTTGGAAAGATAATAGAATTAATATTATTGATACACCTGGGCATGTGGATTTCACTGTTGAGGTTGAAAGATCTCTAAGGGTTTTGGATGGTGCTGTAGCTGTATTTGATGGGGTTGCTGGGGTTGAGCCTCAATCTGAAACTGTTTGGAGGCAAGCTGATAAATATAAAGTTCCTAGGATTTGTTTTGTAAACAAGATGGATAGGACTGGTGCTAATCTTTTTAGATGTATAGATATGATGGTTGATAGATTGGGTGCTGTTCCTTTGCTTTTACAACTTCCTATAGGCATAGAGTCTGACTTTGTTGGGTTGGTTGATTTAGTAGAAAATAAAGCATATGTTTGGTTGGATGATTCTTTGGGTGCAAAATTTGAAGAAAGAGATATACCTGAAAATATGAAAGATCAAGTTAAGGAATATAGAACAAAATTGATAGAAAAAGCTGTAGAAGCAGATGATTGTTTTGTTGAAGATTATTTGAATGGTAAAGAAATATCTCATCAAGATATAAAAAAGTGTATTAGATCTGGGGTTATGCAAGGAATATTTGTTCCTGTTTTGTGTGGTTCTGCATTTAAAAATAAAGGGGTTCAATTGTTACTTGATGCAGTTGTAAACTATCTTCCTTCTCCTGTTGATCTTGGTGATTTAGATGTTATTGATTTTAATAATGAAGAAAAAACTTTATCTTTTAAACAAGATGGTAGTGAATCTTTCTCTGCTTTAGCTTTTAAAATTATGAATGATCCTTTTGTTGGAACTTTAACTTTTATTAGGGTTTATAGTGGGAAAATTGAAAGTGGTATGACTATTCTTAATTCAACTAAAAATAAAAAAGAAAGAATTGGAAGAATGCTTTTAATGCATGCGAATCAAAGAGAAGATATTAAAATTGCGGAAGCTGGTGATATTGTTGCTTTGGTTGGGTTAAAAGATACTACAACTGGGGATACATTATGTGATTCTTTAAAACCTGTAATTTTAGAAAAAATACAATTTCCTGAACCTGTTATTCAATTAGCATTAGTTCCAAAAACTAAATCTGATTATGAAAAAATGTCTATTGCTATTGGTAAATTGTTGGCAGAAGATCCTTCTTTAAAAGTTAATACAGATCAAGAAACTGGTCAGACTGTTATTTGTGGAATGGGGGAGTTACATTTAGAGATTATTTTAGATAGGCTTAAAAGGGAATTTAGTGTGGATGTTGATGCGGGTGAACCTCAAGTTGCATATAGGGAAACTATTGGTAAGTTTGTTGATATAGATTATACTCATAAAAAACAAAGTGGTGGTGCGGGTCAGTTCGCTAGGGTTAAAATTAAATTTACTCCATTGGAAAATGGTGCTGGTTTTATATTTAAGGATACTGTTGTTGGTGGTAATATTCCTAAAGAATACATGC
This sequence comes from Alphaproteobacteria bacterium, assembly GCA_044337895.1. Classification (GTDB taxonomy): domain Bacteria; phylum Pseudomonadota; class Alphaproteobacteria; order WRAU01; family JBIIMR01; genus JBIIMR01. The sequence goes on along the minus strand of JBIIMR010000066.1, from coordinate 626 downwards.
CTGGTGTGAAAAAAGGTATTGAAACATCTTTGGTTTCTGGACCTACTGGATTCCCTGTTGTGGATGTTGAAGTTGAAATACATGATGGATCTTACCATGTGGTTGATTCTAGTTCGTTAGCTTTTGAAATAGCAGCAAGGGCAGCTTTTCGTGAAGCAATGCAAAAGGGTGCATCTAAATTATTAGAGCCTATTATGAAGGTTGAAGTAGTTACTCCAGAGGAATATATGGGTGATATTATTGGTGATTTGAATAGTAGAAGAGGACAGATTAATGGAATGGAAGCGAGGGGAAATGCTAAAGTTATTATAGCACTGGTTCCTCTTTCTAATATGTTTGGTTATGTTAGTAATTTAAGGTCTATGAGTCAGGGCAGGGCACAATATAGTATGGTTTTTGAACATTATTCACAAGTTCCTGAAAACATAGCTATAGAAATTAGATCTAAGTATGCTAGAAATAAAGATACTGATTAATATAAATAAATTGTTTGATTTTTAAAAGGAAGAATGGAAAGGAGAGGAAGAGATGGCTAAGGATAGATATAATAGGGCGAAGGAGCATGCTAATACTGGGACTATAGGGCATGTGGATCATGGTAAGACGACGACGACTGCTGCGATAAC
>JBIIMR010000065.1:0-6139 GCA_044337895.1 Alphaproteobacteria bacterium | reverse complement strand
CCCTACACGGAGGAGTGGGCGAAGATGGTAGAATTCAAGCTTTACTTGATTTTTATCAAATCCCATATACCCACTCTGGATTTTTATCTTCCTCATTGGCAATGCATAAAAGTTTTACTAAAAAGTTGTTAATGTTAAAAGGAGTTTTATCCCCAAAAGAACAAATTTATTCATTTCAAAAAGATGAAAACATTCATTTAGAATTTCCATTAGTATTAAAACCAATCAACGAAGGATCTTCAACTAATTTATATTTAATTAAAAATTTGCAAGAGTTTAAATCAATTACAAATAATATCAAAAAAAAATTTAAACAAGTATTATTAGAAGAATACATAAAAGGAAGGGAGCTAACAGTAGGTGTAATAAATGGCGAGGCATTAGCTATAACAGAAATGATTTATGACGGCGATTTATTTGATTATGATACAAAATATAATAAAAAAATTCAGCACATAATTAACCCTATTAATATTCCCAACGAACTATCACTCATCATTAAAAATAATGCAGAAGTAGCATATCAAGAATTATTATGTAGTGGTGCAATTAGAGTGGATTTTATTTTAAGTGAAACTCAAATACCATATCTATTAGAAGTTAATACCCAACCAGGTTTAACTTCCACATCATTACTTCCAGAGCAAGCTAGTTATTTAGGAATTTCTTTTGTAAATTTATGTTTAATTATGTTAAGCTTGTCAAATTACAAAAGTATTAGTTAAGAGACACCATGTTTATTTTAAAACTTTTTTTATCTAAATTTTTTCTTAAAATGTTATCAATATTTTTGATATTCATTTTATTATTTGCTTTTTATTTTAAAATTGATAATTTTTTACTAAATAGAACCCAAATCAAAAACATAGAAATTAAAGGAGTTAGTTACGGATTATTATTAGTTTTAGAAAATCAATTAAATTATTTAAAGCAACAATCTTTAAAAGATATAGATATATACAGTTTAAAACAAGAGTTGCTTAAAAACAGTTGGATTAAAAATATCTCCATTACTAAAAGATATCCATATACATTAGAAATTAATGTTATAGAAAAAAATACTTATTTTCTTTGGCAAGATGACATAGGGAATTTTTTCGTAGTAGATTCTAATAACAATCTGATTCGTAAAGCATTAGAACAAGATTTTAGATTAATAAATATTAACAAAGGGGAAATTGCACTTAAAAAATCCAATGAACTCCGTTATTTACTTAGCAAAAATTTATATTTAATGGATAAAATAAAATCAATAGATTACCAAGGTTATCACTTTAATATTACCTTAAAAAATAATATTTTAATCAAACTTTCAGAAAGTAATCTTAAAAGTAATATTTACCAATTATTAAATTTAAACAGTCAATATAATTTATTAAACAGGAAAATAGATTATATAGATTTAAGATTGCCAAATAAAATATTTATTATGCCCAAGTATCTAACAATAGATAATTATAAAACAAACCCTTAGGATTTACAAAAAGTTGTTTAAATTTATACTTAATTCAATTAAATATATTAAAAATAATATACTCGCAGATAGTATAAATGGTGTTTTATTTATCAAAAATCATAATATAGTTTGTTTAATTTTTGAGCATAAGGAAGATAAAATTGTTATTTTAGGTTATAAAAAGATCAAATCTTCAGGAATAAAAGATGGCATCATTACAGATTTTAATTTAGCACATCAAACTTTTGCATCAGTTATAAATGAAGCAGAGTTTGAAGCAAAAATTCGCATTCATAAAGTTATAATTTATTTAGAAACAAGTCACTCAAAACATTTCATTTATCCATTTTCAACCCATGTCCACAATACAATAAGCCAAGAAGTTTTACAGAATCTACTAGAAATTAAAACAATAGAATCTTTGTTAGAAAAAAATCAGTATGTATGTAATATTTTACCAATAAATGTTATTATAGATGATAACAAAGTAGAAAATCCAATAGGATTATATGCTAATAAAATTAATTTAGATATTTTTGTTAGCACCATAGATGAAACAATTATTTTAAACTATAAAAAAATACTAGATTATTTAGATATAAAAATTAAAGGATTTATTTCTTCTCCTATTTTATTAACAAATAATATAGAATCAAGGGATACAACTAACGAAGGGGCAATTGAGCTAATTTTATACATATCAAAAGATATCACAACCTATTGTTATAAAGAAAACAATATAATTAAAAAAATTAGCATCATTAATATAGGAGATAAATATATATCATCTTATTTATCTAAAAAATTAAATATTACAGAAGATGTAATCGATGAAATAAGAACAGATTATTTATCACAAGAAAATATTAAAAATAATTATTCAAATAAAAACATAGAAATAGAACACAACGGAGTAGTTAAAGTTATTAAATATAAAAATTTTTATGATAACTATAATGAAGTATCAATTGATCTAATTAGTCAATTAATTTCTTTAGTAAATTTACCCAAAAATATTAATAGATTAGAGATATTAAGTGATAATTTTGATTTTAGTGATGTATTAAATATTGCCAAAGGAGTTTTTGATATTGATATAAAAACAAGCTACAATTATAAAGTAGTAATTTATAACAATAAAAGAATAGCTTTAGATGATTTTATTATTTCTAATTTTTTTCACTATTTTATTTACTTATTAAAACAAGACATAGCAGGTTCCACTTTTGAAGCTCGCTTAAAGAATTATATAAATACCAGAGAATAGGGAGTGATTACACTATGATAAGAAAATTCGCATCAATTGAGGAAGTACAAAATTTAAACAGCACAGGAGAAGATTTATTTAGACCCTCAATAGCTGTATTAGGGGTAGGTGGAGCAGGTTCAAATGTTGTAAATAATATGTTACATATGGATTTACCAGGGGTAAAATTAGCAGTTTTAAATACAGACATGCAGGCATTAGAAAGCAGCCCATGCCCAATTCGCATCCAGTTAGGACCTAAAGTCACAAAAGGATTAGGAGCAGGATCTAAACCAGAAATAGGTTTTCAATCCGCAGAAGAATCAAAAGATGAAATTAAAAAACTTTTAGAAGGCATAAACATGCTATTTATCACAGCAGGAATGGGTGGTGGAACAGGAACAGGTTCTTCCCAAGTTATTGCTAAAATTTCAAAAGATATGGGTATTCTAACCGTTGGATTTGTAACAAAACCATTTAATTACGAAGGCTACCACAAACAACAAATAGCAGAAAAAGGTTTAATAGAAATTGAGAAATATGTAGATTCTTTAGTAGTAATCTCTAACCAAAATTTATTTAATATAATAGAAGAAACTACAAGTTTTGTAGATTCTTATAAAGTTGTAGACACAGTATTGTATTCAGGAATAAGAGCAATTACCGATTTAATAATTTCAAAAGGAATGGTAAATTTAGATTTCAATGATATTAAAACTGTCATGGAAAATGCAGGCAGAGCAATGATAGGTTCATCCGAATCAAGTGGAGACAACAGAGCAGATAAAGTCGCTAAATCCGTAGTTTTTAATCCTCTTTTAGATGATACAGAATTAAAGGGAGCAAAAAAAGTTTTAATCAACATTACAGCAGGAAACGATATGACACTACATGAGGTTAACAAGATAGTCAATCATATCAGAGACGAAGTAGATCAACATGCTTTTATTAGTTTTGGAGTTATTGTAGATGAAAATATGACAGATAAAATTAGAGTATCAATTGTTGCAACAGGTATGGAAAATTCATCCAATAAATTAAATAATAATTATAAGCAATATACAAGTGATTCTAAAGGTACAGAATCAAATTATCAAAATTCTCAAAAACAACACTCACTTAACTCAATGGAAAATCCATTTTTGCATAATAGTAATTTGAATCAATCTACAAATCAAAACAACACAAAAGATTCAAATTTTAAACAAAACATTCAAGAAACCGAATCAGAATCTTTTTATCCAAAAACCCAATCACCTAACATCCAATCCCCAAATCTTAATACTCAAAACCATAATACTCAAAACCATACTACTTCAAATCATTATGAAACCAATAAAACATATAACAATAACTTACAAACAGAAAAAAACAACAATTACAATTATAATTATAATCCTCAATCACCCAATCATGATTTTTCCAACAAACAACAAGAAGAAGAGAATCAAGAAAAACACATTCAACACCCCCCAATTAAAAAATCTATTAGCTTAATTGATTTAGTTACCAATAAAAAAAAGAGCCAAAATAATAGCAAAGATGATCCTATCAGCAAAGAAAAAGAAGATTTTTTAGAGTTATTTAAAAGAAAAAAAAATAATAATTAATTTATAGTTATTATTGGTAATTAATTGTAATTTTTTATAACTGTATTAATTTCCCTATTAATTATATTATTAAAGTATAAAAAACTATAAAAATAATTTATTATTTAAAATTAGATATTGGATACAGTTAATTATGCAAACAACTATTAATAATACTATAGAAATTAGTGGAGTAGGACTACACTCTGGTAAAATTTCCAATTTAAAAATCATACCAGCACCTAAAAACCATGGTATAGTTTTTGTAAGAAAAGACATTAAAAAGCAACCTAAAATAAAAGCTATTTGGTCAAATGTTACAGAAACCTTATTAAGCACAAGTATTACAAGCTCTGACTATTCTGTTAGAACAGTGGAACATCTAATGGCGGCAATTTATAGTTTAAATATTCACAATCTTTTAATAGAAATCAGTGGCGAAGAAATGCCTATTTTAGACGGAAGTAGTGCTATATTTTGTGATAAACTTAAAAAAGCAGGAATCAAAGAATTACAAAATAGTGAAAAATTATCCTTAGTAATTACAAAAGAAATCGAAATTACAAACAATAATTTTTCTATAAAAGTCAATCCAAATAAAGATTTTATTATCAATTTCACTATAGATTTTCCAGAGACATTTATTTCTAATCAAAAATTTTCTTTTAATTTTACTAAATCTAATTTTTGTAAACATTTAGCTAAAGCAAGAACCTTTACAAGATTACAAGATGTAGAATTACTTAAAAGCAAAGGCTTAGCATTAGGTGGCAGCTTAGAAAATGCAGTAGTAATAGATAAAAATCGTGTTTTAAATAAAGAAGGATTAAGATACAAAGAAGAGCTAGTTCGCCATAAAATACTAGATTGTATAGGTGATATATCACTTTCAGGATACCACAATATTAAAGGTGAATTCACTTGTTATAAATCAGGTCATTTAGCTAATAACTTAATATTAAGGGAAATCTTTAAAGATAATAATAATTATGAAATATCACATTCATCACAGCATGATTTACAAACAAAAGATAATAATTTTAATCAACATGTTGTAGTTGTCAATAAAAGTAGTTGCCTTATTAATATATAAATTTTATAATGATTATTAATATAAATTAAAAAAATTATTTATAAAATCAAGGTTATAATAAATTAATTCAAAACTATGCTAAAAAAACTATTTTTATTTAAAACTATTTCTTTAACCTATCTTTTTATTTTTTATCTTTTCACTTTATCTTTTTTTTGCTTAGAGGCACAATCTAAAGATAATAAAAAAAATTTTTATAATTATAATATAGATAATTTAGATGCAGAAGATCTATACAGATATTCTTTATATAATCTCAAAAAAGGAGATACAGAAGAAGCGATAACAAGCTTAAAAAAAATTCTCTCTAGCTATCCATATAAAGAAGAATCAATTAATGCAGAATTATTATTAATTTGGATATATTACCAAAAACAAGATTTAGTTGATGCAGAAATAGAAATTGATAATTTTTACAGATACTACCCATATTCAGAATATTCAGAATGGTTAAGCTACATTAAGGGATTAACTTATTACGATCAAATTCAAGATATTAGAAGAGATCAAAGCTATAGTGAAAAAACCCTATCAGAATTTTTAAGTTTGTATAAAAAATATCCAGACACAGACTATGCAAAAGATAGTTATTATAAGCTAGCAATTATTACAGATTTTTTAGCAGCAAAAGAAATGCATATAGCAAGATATTACATAACTCAGCAAAATTATGTTCCTGCAATTAAAAGGCTCCAAAGCATTGTTCAATCATACCAAACAACCGTATATATTGCCGAGGCAATGTATAGACTTGT
>JBIIMR010000005.1:0-19672 GCA_044337895.1 Alphaproteobacteria bacterium | reverse complement strand
AATTGAGTTTTATTGTGATGTTGTTTCTAGTGTTATTTTGTCTGGTATTAAGGAGGAATTATCTGGGAAAAATGTAGATTTAGGGGAATCTTTAGAAATTGATAATTTGGAAGAAGTGCCGATGGAATTTGAGCCTGAAAGTGTTGTTGAATTAGAAAAAGATAATACTGTAGAAGAAATTGAGAAAAAAGATTAATATTAAATTACAAATTAGTTTATGGAAGGATTTTAAAAATTATGTCTAATGTGACTCCAGAATTGGTAAAAAAATTAAGGGAAAAAACTGCAGTTGGGATAATGGATTGTAAAAAAGCTTTGGATGCTGTTGATGGTGACTTGGATAAAGCTTATGCTTTTATTAGGCAAAGGGCTGTTGAAAAAGCTCCTAGTAAAGCAGATAGGGTTGCTAAGCAAGGGTTGATAGGAATGAAGCAAGAGGGTAACTCTGTTGTTTTAGTTGAAGTTAACTGTGAAACGGACTTTGTTGCAAAAAATGATAGATTTATGGATTTTGTAAAAAATGTTGTTGAAATTTCATTTAAAGTTAAGAATTTGGAAGAGCTTGTTAATGGTAAATATTTAGATGGAACTCCTATGTTAGAAGAAGTTGCATTTATGATGCTTGTTATGGGTGAAAAAATTGAAATTAGAAAAATGGTGAAATTAGAAACAGCTAATAAAGTGTATTCTAAAATTTCTGGAAATAACAATGTTGGTAACTCTGCTGTTTTATTAGAAGTAGTAGGTGGAAGTGATGATTCTGTTGTTAAATTAATGAATCATTGTAGCATTATGAGACCTTTATTTTTGACTAAAGATGATGTAAAAGGTGTTGATTTGTCTTCTAATGCTGATGAATTTTATAAAGAAAATTGTTTAATGGAACAAGTTATTTATGGTGAAACTACTAAAGTTGTTGATTTTATTACAACAAATAGTATTAAGATTGTAAATTATGTTATGTTGAATGTTGGGGATGGTGTAGAAAAAAAAGAAGAAAATTTGGCAGATGAAGTTTCTAAGATGGTTGGTAAATAAGTCTGTTTAATAAAATTTTTTAATTTAGGGATGTTTTTAAAATGGTGAAAAGCAAAAGAATTTTGTTGAAAATATCAGGGGAAGGTTTATCTGGTGATGGTAGGTCTATATGTGTTGATAAACTAAATAATTTTGCTTTAAAAATAAAAAATTTTATAGAATCTGGGTATGTTGTTTCTTTGGTTGTTGGTGGTGGAAATATTTTTAGGGGAATCAAAACGGATGCTTCTTTTATAAATAGAACTACTGCAGATAATATGGGAATGCTTGCAACTGTTTTTAATGGATTGGCGGTTTCTGATGCTTTATTTTCTTTGGGAATTGATAATAGTGTTATGTCTGCTATTGAAATGAATAAGATATGTGAGTTTTATTCTGTGAATAAAGCAAAAGAGTATTTGGATAAAAATATTGTATTGATTTTTGTTGGTGGAACTGCTAACCCTTTTTGTAGCACAGATAGTGCGGCTGTTCTTAGGGCGATAGAAACTAATTGTGATTTATTATTAAAAGGCACTCAAGTTAATGGTGTTTATGATTGTGATCCTAAAAAATTTGAAAATGCTAAAAAATATGATGTGATAACATATGATGAAGTTATAAAAAATGATTTAAAGATTATGGATACTTCTTCTATTGTTATGGCAAAAAATTTTAATTTGAATATAATTATATTTAATATTCATTCAGAAAAATCAATATTGGAAACTATAAACAATAGTGAATCTTATACAATAATAAAAAATTTATAAAGGGGTTTGATATGGAAATTAATGAATTAGAAAATTTAATCAAAGAAAAAAAACATAAAATGGCGATGGCTATAGAAAGCTTGCAAGATTCTTTAACTAAAATTAGAACAGGCAGGGCGAGTCCTGTTATGTTTGATGGAGTTAAGGTTAGTTCTTACGGGGCTTTATCTCCTTTAAATGAAGTTGCAAATATTAATATAATTGATAATATGACTATATCTATTAATGTATGGGATAAAAATTTAATTAAGGATGTTCAACATGCTATAGAAAAAGCTAATCTTGGTGTTGTTCCTATGGCTGATGCTTCTACTGTTAGAATCAATATTCCTCCTTTAACTGAAGATAGAAAAAAAGAACTTGTAAAAGTTGTAAAAACATATGCAGAAGATGCTAAAATAGCAATTAGAAATATTAGAAGAGATGTAATGGAAACATTGAAAAAATTACAAAAATCTAGTAGTATATCTGAAGATGTTTTAAATACAAAAACTAAAGAATTTGAAGAAATAACCAAAACATTTGTAGAAAAAGTAGATTCAGTTATTTTATTGAAAGAAAAAGAAATTTTACCTAACAAATAAAATATAATAATTAAAAATTAATTAATTCTAAAAAATAAGAAAATATTTATGTTTGAAAAAAAATTGCCTAAAAAAACAAAATTAACACATGTTGCAGTTATCATGGATGGTAATCGTAGATGGGCTAAAAAAAATGCTATGGAAGCTATATTTGGGCATCAAAATGGTGTTAAAAATGTTAAAATAACTATAGAAGCAGCGATTAGTTGTGAAATTGAATTTTTAACTCTGTATGTTTTTTCTACTGAAAATTGGAGCAGGGAAAAAAATGAAGTTATAAATTTGCAAAAATTACTAGAACGATATTTAAAAGAAAATTTGAAATTTTTAATAAATAATGGTATAAAGGTTTCTATAATAGGTGATTATACTAAATTTAGTAAAGAATGTATTGATGCGATTGAAGAAACTTTGTTTTTGACCTCTAAAATAATAGATGTTAAATTAAATTTGATTCTTGCAATAAATTATGGTGGTAAACAAGATATAATAAGAGCTGTTAATTTAATTCTAAAAAATCATGATAAGGATAAAATTACAGAAAAAGATTTAGAAAATTATTTATATACAAAAAATATTCCAGAAGTAGATTTAGTTATTAGAACTGGGGGTAATTATAGGATTAGTAATTTTTTAATTTGGCAAATAGCATATGCAGAGCTTGTTTTTTTGGATGTGCTTTGGCCTGATTTTGATAAAAAGCATTTTATAGATGTTGTTGTAAATTATAAAAATATAAATAGAACTTATGGAGGGTGAAAAGTTAATCTTATGGATTAATTTTAGAAGATTATGAAAAATTTTTTAATTAGAACTATTAGTGGTTTTATGTTGTTTGGTGGAGTTATTCTTGCATCTTATGTTGGCGATATAGCTTTTTTTATTTTAACATCTATTGTAATGTGTTGTGTGGCTTTTGAATGGTCTTATATGGCGGGAAAGTTGAAGTTTGGAATTGATTCTATGGTGCTTGTAACTTTTTTAATGGTTTCTTTGCTGTTTGGTTTTATGAATTATTATTTATATGGGATTATCACTATTTGTATTGGTTCTTATATTGTTTATATGGTAACAAAGTTTAGGGTCTATAGTGAGTATGTGATTTTGCAACCAAAAAAAATTAATAGACCATTTTTTATGACGATGGGGCTTGTGTATGTTGGATTATCTTTTTTGGGATTATCTTATATTATTACTTATGGAGAAGGATATTATAATGTAATTTGGTTTGTAATCTGTGTTAGTGCTAATGATACTGGTGCTTATGTTTTTGGATCTTTGCTTAAGGGGAAAAAGTTAATTCCTTCTATTAGTAAAAATAAAACTTGGTCTGGTTTTATTTCTGGTATATTTGTTTCTGCTATTTGTTCTTATATGTTTGCAGAATTTATTTGGAATAAAAATGGGTTTGAATTTTTTTTAATAGGAATTTTTGTTGCAATGGTAGCAACATTTGGAGATCTTATTCAGTCTGCTTTTAAAAGGTATGTTAATGTAAAAGATAGTGGTAAAATTATTCCTGGGCATGGTGGGGTGTTTGATAGAATGGATTCTGTAATGCTATCTTCTATTGTTATTGGGCTAGTTGTGTGGAAAATGGCAGGAAATGTTTTTTAAAAAGTTTAAACGAACAATCTATAATAAAAAAATAATATGAAAAAAATAATATGAAAAAAATTGTTAGTGTATTAGGAGCAACAGGAAGTGTAGGTAAATCTACTTGTTCTTTGATTTATAAGCATCTTGATTTATTTGAGGTTTTTTTACTTACTGCGGATAAAAATTACTTATATCTTTTTGAGTGTATTCAAAAAATTAAGCCAAAATATGTTTTTATGATGGATAAGTTTGCTAATTTGGAATTAAAAAAATTAGTCAATACACTACCAAATGATTTCTCTGTTGTGGTGCTGGATGAAAAAGATTTAGTGATTGAAATGTTAAAAACACATAACCATAATGTTGTGCTTTCTATTACAGGAATTGCAGCTTTAGAGTATTTAATTGCTGGCATTGAATCTGGTTCTTGTATGATGGTTGCAAATAAAGAATCGTTAATATGCGGTGGAGATTTTGTTCTTTCTTTGGTAGAAAAATTTAAAGCTAAAATTATACCTGTTGATTCTGAGCATAATAGTATTTATCAAATTATTCATAATAATACTAATACTAATATAGAAAAGGATATTGAAAAAATAACTATTACTTGCTCTGGAGGACCTTTTTTGAATTATGAATTAAATGAATTAAAAATTGTAACAAAAGAAATGGCAATTAAGCATCCTAAATGGAGTATGGGGAATAAAATATCTGTTGATTCTGCTACAATTGTTAATAAAGCATTGGAATTAATTGAGGCAAGTGTTCTTTTTGGATTAAATGAAAAATTTATTGAAGTTGTGGTTCACCCTCAATCTATTATCCATGGTGGAGTTATGTTTAAGGATGGGTCTTTTTTTGCGGTTATGTTTGAATCTGATATGTCTATACCTATTTCTTATGCTTTATTTTATCCTGAAAGAAAAATGAGTGATAATAGATTTTTCTCTTTATTAAATGTTAAAGAAATGAAATTTTATAAATTAAATGAAGTTCAAAATAAACCTATTCAAATGGTGAGAAATATATTAAATGATAAATATAAAAATATTTTAACTTGTGTTTTTAATGCTTGTAATGAAATTGCGGTTGATTTATTTTTAAATGATAGGTTAAAATTTTTGCAAATCTATGATGTATTGGATTATGGGTTGGAATGTTTTAGTTCAAAATATCTTGACAAATATTATAAAATTGAATGTTTTGAAAATATTATGGAAATTGATGAAGTGGCAAGAAATATTGTTACAAAATACTGTGAAGGATTATAAAAAATGGGACTGGAAATGTATTTAGAATATTTTGTGAATTATTTTTTAAGTTTTGTGGCTTTGATATTTGTGTTGGTTTTAATTCATGAGTTAGGGCATTATATTTTTGCTAAAATATTTAAGGTGAAAGTAGAAGCATTTTCTGTAGGTTTTGGAAGGGAAATTTTTAGTTTTTATTCTAAATCGGGCACAAAATTTATTTTAGCAATGATTCCTCTTGGTGGCTATGTTAAAATGAAAGGTGAAATGATAGAAAAAGATGATAAAAAAGATATAGACTCTGATACATTTTATGCGAAAAAAATTTGGCAAAAATTTTTAATTATATTTGCTGGTCCTGCTTTTAATTTTATTTTTGCATTTTTTATTTTTTTAGCAGTTAATTTTTTTATAGATAAAAAAGTTATTAAACCTGTTGTTGATGATGTTATAGTGGGTTCTCCACTGTATAAAATATTACAAAAAAATGATGTTATTAATTATATTGCAGAAAAAGAAGTAAAAGATGTTTCTAAAATAAAAGAAACTATATTTGATTTAGCAGGAAAGGAAATAACAGTTGGATTTTTAAGAAAAAATAAAGATAAAACTATAGAAAAAAAAGTTAAAATTAAAGTTATGGCAGATAATGTTTCTGGTATGGAAGTTGGAAAATTAGGAGTTTTATTTAAAACTAATAATTTTTTATATGTAAATTTATCCTTTAAAGAAGCTTTTTTTGAAACAATAAATCAATATAAGAATATATTTTATATGATGTATGTGGGGCTTAAAAGAATGTTTCTTGGGAAAGCTAGTATGGAAGAAATTGGTGGACCGATTAAAATAGCAGAAATATCAGGGGATATAATTAAAGAAAATTTTACATCTTGGGTTTTTTTGATAGGAATGATTTCTATAAATCTTGGAATAATTAATTTGCTTCCTATTCCTGCACTTGATGGTAGTTATTTAATATTTTATTTAATAGAAGCTGTGAGTGGTAGGAAAATACCTTATAAATTTCATAATTTTATTATTAAAGCTGGGTTTTTCTTGCTGATATCTTTATCTTTAATTGTGACATTTAAAGATGTATTTTTGTTATTTAAAGAATGATTATGGATTAAAAAACTTTGATTAAAATTTTAACAATTGGTTTATTTTCTTTTATTTCTATTTTGAATACAACTTTTTTATATGCTGAAAAAATTCAGTCTATAGTAGTTGTGGGTGAAATTAGAACAAATGAAGATTATATTAAATCTTTACTTTCCTTTGAGGTTGGGGATGAATACTTAGAAGAATTCGTTGCTGAATCTGTAAAAAGAATATATAAAACAGATCTTTTTATGGATGTAAAAGTAAAATTTTTGTTGGGTAAATTTGAAATTGAAGTAGTTGAAAGTCCTATGATTAATAATATATACTTTGAAGGTAATAAAAATATTAAACAAGAATCATTGGAAAAAGAATTGATTATATCTAAAAGAGTTCCTTTTTCGAAAAATAAAATTACATTGGATGTTCAAAGAATAATAGAACTTTATAAAAGGCAAGGTTTTTTACTGGTTAAAGTAGATGTAAAAATGATGAAAAATGAATATAATTCTGTGGATATTATATTTGAAGTTGATGAAGGTAAAAAGAGTACGATTAAATATATTGAATTTATGGGGAATAAGTTTTTCTCTTCTTATAAATTGAAAAAAACAATTTTAACAACAGAAAATAGGTGGTGGAAATTTTTTGGATCAAATGATACATATGATTCAGAAAGAATTGCCTATGATGGGGAAGTATTGAAAAATTATTATTTAGAACAAGGATACCCATCTTTTAATGTGTTAAGTGTTAATTCTGAAATTTTAAGAGATGAATCTGGTTTTAAGGTTACTTATAATATAGATGAAGGTGTAAGGTATAAATATGGAAGTATAACCTTTGATGTAAAAGTTGATAGATTAAAGGATTATATTGATGTAATGCAAAAAGCTATAACTATAAAAAAAGGGATGTGGTTTAAGCAATCTGAATTTATTTATAATGGGGATGTTTTAGTTAATGAATTAAATAAAAAGGGATTTTTATTTATTAAAGTAATCCCTGTTCCTACATTTAATCAATATACAAATACTGTTGATATAAAATATGTTATTCAAGATGAACAAAGGTTATTTATAAATAAAATTATAATAGCAGGAAATACTAGAACTATTGAAAAGGTTTTAAGGAGAGAAATGCGACTTGTTGAAGGTGATTCTTATGATGAACAAAAAATAAATAGAACAAAAAATAGAATATATTCTACTGGCTATTTCTCTAGTGTAGATGTGAGTAATGTTCCATCTGAAGAAAAAGACAAGGTAAATGTTATTATTAGGGTAGAGGAGCAGTCTACTGGTTCTATTTCTGCTGGAGGTGGGTATTCTACTTTAAATGGTTTTACTTTGGAAGGTGCTTACTCTGAAACTAATTTGTTTGGAACTGGTAAAAGTTTGAGTGTTTCTGCTATGTTATCTCAAGATTCTAATAATTATCAAATAGTGTTGGGAGAGCCTGCATTGTTTGATAGAAATTTATATGGACAAGTTGCCTTATTTAGGACAGATAATGATAATCAGGAAGAAAGTTCTTATAGTTCTACATCACAGGGAATGAGGATGGCTTTTTCTTATCCATTAAGTGAACATATATATCAATCGGTATCTTATGAGTTATCACAAAGGCGACTTTATGATTTTGATGGAACTCAATCTTATTATATGACTTTAGAGGAAGGGCTTAGAACAAGTTCAATTATAACCCATACTATTAATTTTAATTATAAAGATAATAATTATTATCCATTGGCAGGCTATGGAATCACATTTACAACAAGTGTTGCAGGAATCTTTGGTGAAATAGCTTATTTTAAAAATGAATTATTTGCAGAATATTATTATAATATAAAAGAAGGAATAGTTTTTTCTTTAACTGGAAATTTAGGAGTTGTTGAGGGGTTAAACGGACAAACTGTTAGTATATATGATAGGTTTACTTTGGGTGGAAGTATGCTTAGGGGGTTTGATTGGGCGGGGGTTGGTCCTCGTGATATATCCACAGGGGACTCTTTAGGGGGTAAATATTTATATAGGGGAACGGCACAAATTGACTTTCCTATCCCTGGGGTTGATAATTATGGATTATTATTTCATGTGTTTAGTGATGTTGGTAATGTTACAGGACTTGACTTTACTAGTGAAAATGTGGTAAATTATTTAGCAGTTAGAATGTCTTTAGGTTTTGGTATAGCATGGAGATCTCCTTTTGGTAATATAAGTCTTGATTGGGCTTGGCCAGTTGTGAAGTATCCTTACGATGTGCCTAGGGTTTTCTTGATTAATATTGGAACAAGAGTATAAAATTTTAGGAGTGTTTATTCATGGTAAAATTGAAAAATTTATTAGTGGGTTTAAGTGTGATTCTAATGTTATTAACTTCTTTTGGAGTTAAAGCAGAGGTAAATTATGCTGTAGTTAATATTAAGTATGTGTTGGATTCTTCTGATGCTGCTAAAAATATTATGGAACAGATGAAGGCTTACGGTCAAGAGTTGCAAGCTCAAGCTCAAAAAGATGCTGAATCTTTAAGAACAATGAGAAAAGCATTAGATGAAAAATCTAAAAAGCCTGGAGCTAATAAAACAGAATTAGCAAAATCTGAAGAAGATTTAAGGAAAAGAGAACAAGCTTTACAAGAAAAATACAAAAAGAAACAAGAAAGTTTCCAAGCTGTATTGCAAGAAGCAGTTCAACAAGTTGAAAAAGTGGCAGTTGATATTATAAATCAAGTAGTTCAAGAAAAAGGCTATGAATTTATTTTAGATGCAGCAGCAGCAGTTTGGTCTAATCCTAAGAATGATATAACTGATACCGTTCTTAAAAAATTAAATTCTTCTATATCTAAAGTTGCTGTAAAAAAGCCAGCTTAGGTTTAATTTAAAAATGAAAAATGATTTTTTTAAGCCAATTAAAAGTTTATCTGTTGATGAGGTTTTAAAAATATCAAATTCTAAAATATCTAATTTAAGGAATGTAGATTCCTTAAATGATGTTTTTATATCAAATGTTTCCACACTAAAAGATTCTTCTAGTGTGGATATTTCTTTTTATAATAATGTAAAATATAAAGATGATTTAAAAAATACAAAAGCGGGGTTTTGTTTTGTAAAGGAAGAACATGCTGATATTGTTCCTGAAAATACTATTCCTATAATTGTAGATAATCCTTATTTAGCATTTACTTTAATATTGAGAGAAATGTATTTATGTGATGAAAAAAATGATTTTTTTCTAAATAATGTAAATAAAAATAATTTTATATCACGGCATTCTGTTGTTGATTCTTCTGTGAATTTTGAAGGCAAGCATTATGTTGGTAATTTTTCTGTAATAGAGGAAAATGTTGAGATAGGGGATTCTGTTTATATTGGCAATAATGTAGTTGTTAAAAAAAATGCTAAAATTAAAAATGGTGCTATTATAGGAGACAACTCAATTATTGGTGACAATGTAGTTGTTGGGGAAAATTCTGAGATAAAAAATTTGGTGGCTATTGAATATGCTTTGATAGGTAAAAATTGTTTAATACATAGTGGTGTTAAAATTGGGCAAGATGGTTTTGGGTTTGTTCCTGGTAAAAGTGGGCATTTAAAAATACCTCAAATTGGAAGTGTAGGTATTGGAGATGATGTTGAAATAGGGGCTAATTCAACGATAGATAGGGGTGCTTTGGGGGATACTAAAATTGGTGATGGAACTAAAATAGATAATTTAGTTCATATTGCACATAATGTTACAATTGGAAAATCTTGTTTTATTGCTGCGAATGTTGGTATTGCAGGTAGTGCTGTTTTAGGTGATTTTGTTTTTGTAGGTGGTGGTGCTGGGATTGCTCCGCATATTAATATTGCTAGTGGGATACAGATTGGACCGTCTTCGGGGGTTCCTCATTCTTTGACTGAAAAAGGTGATTATATTGGGACTCCTGTGAGAAAGTTTTATGATTTTTGGAAAATGAATGCTATTTTAAATAAATTGGTTAAAGGTGATTTAGTAATTAGTAAAAAATAATTATGGTGATTAATTTTTATTAAACTCTTTGATTGTTGATATTGCTAGCTTGGAAGATTTTTTTGTTTTTTGATTTTGGAATATTTTAAATTACTGTATTCTTTTAGGATTTGAAATTATGTTAAAAGTTATGTTAAATATCCAATATAAAAAAAATAGAGAAATAGAAAAAAGGTAACCTATTATTAATTCTGACAATAATTTGAGTTGTTGTTTGTAGGGAAAATTTATAGTAAAATTAAAGCTACTAAATATAATAATTAAAATTATTAGCAGAAAAACAATAAAGCAACCGATATAAAAATAGTTAGTAACTAAATATAGGTCTGTTATATTTTTATTAAAGTGTTTGGTAAAATTATTCGTTTCACTTAATTTTTTACCTAATTTACCAGAAAAAACAGTTATGTAGGTGGTAGTATAAAAAGCAAAAATAATAGTAATAATTAATAGTAAATTGCTGTAATTACTTGTTAAGTTAAATTCTATGTAATTAATAAGATTTAATTTTGGAATAGAGTATAAAGTGATAAATATGATTATCATTATAGAATAAATAATAGTAAAAATAGTTAAAATTTTTTTACCTTTGGGTTGTAGGTTTTTAACTCTTTGAAATATGGGTTTAATCATTGTTATTTTGCATCCATTTTTCTAGGTTTGTTATTAGTGATTCAAAGATTATATCATCTGTTTCATCGGTGTTGATTGAAATTATTTCTTTAATACAAGATCGTTTATAATTATATAAATATCCTGATTCATTTTGCCCGTTTATTTTTAAATTGTAATATTTTGCATCGTAGTCTTTAATTCTTTCTTTAAATTTGTTTAGGTCTTTTATATTAGTAGGAGTTATTTTTAAATCTATTTTTGTATCGGAGGCACACCCTAAAGTTTGTGGTATATTTGATGTAAAATTTTGATCAAAAAAATCATCTTGACTTTGTTGTGGGATGCTAATTTGTATAGAAGATACTTTTGATAATTTGTCTAGATAGTCTGTTATATTTGTAATAATATGGGCGATATCTAGATTTGGAAGGGAGAAAAATTTTTCATAAAAAGATTTTAAGGCGGGCAAAGAATTATGTTGAAAGAGTATATAATTTTTATGGATGATGTAATAATATTTTTCTGTTTGTTCTATTTGTGTTTTTTGCCTTGGGTTTGGCTCTATTTGGTTGTTATATTTAGTAGTATTAAATACTGTTTCTGGGTAGGGGTCTTGTTTGCCTCCATCAAATTTAATACAAGAGTATTGTTCTGTTATTTGGATTGATGGCTGAAAAATAAATGATTCATTTGAGGAATTTTGGTGTGAAAAACTTTCAATGTTAGTATTTTCTATATTTGGTAAGGGGGTAGGGGTTAGGGTTCCTATATGAAATTTAGTGTTTGACATTTGATTAAGTGATACCATTAGTAAAATAGTTATTAGTAACTTTTTTTTAATTATAAGTTATAGTATATAATTATACAACTATAAATTGTAATGATAAATTTAGATTTTTTAGTATGATTATTGTGGTGTGTTTTTTTTACTTGTAAAAATTTTTTTTGTGTGGTATTGTTATTTGTTACTTTTGGGAATGTGTGTAATTTTATTTTGATTTAATGAAAGACTATTTTTTTTGTTAAAGGACTGTTTTTGTTTTATTTAAATTGATTTTCGATTTTGCAACTTTTTTGATGATATTTTTATGTAATCAAAAAAATACCAAAACAAAAATTTAATAACAATATTAAAATTGTAAGGATGTATTGAATGACTAAAAGAATAGGTGCTAAGTATAAAATAAATCGTAGGTTGAAATGTAATTTATGGGGTAGAGCTAAATCGCCATTTAATACAAGACCAACAAGACCTGGACAACATGGGCAGATGCCTCATAAACCAACGGATTATGGGTTGCAGTTACTTGCTAAGCAAAAATTAAAAGGTTATTATGGAAGTATATCTGAAAAACAATTCAGGGGATATTATGAAGAAGCTGATAGAAGAAAAGGAGACACTTCTGAAAATTTAATTGGTTTGTTGGAAAGAAGATTAGATGCTGTTGTTTATAGAATGAAATTTGTTCCTACTGTTTTTGCAGCAAGGCAGTTTGTAAACCATGGGCATGTTTTGGTTAATGGTAAAAGGGTTAATATAGCTTCTTATTTAGTTAAACCTGGAGATGAAATTGAAGTTAAGCAAAAATCTAAAGAAATGTTAATGGTTGTTACTGCTATTGAATCTGGCGAGAGGGATTTTCCTGCTTATGTTGAAGTAGATAAAAAATCTTTAAAAGGTAAATACTTGTTTGTTCCTAAATTAGAAGAAGTTCCTTATCCTGTTAAAATGGAACCAAATGTTATTGTGGAGCTTTATTCTAGATAATTTTTATTAATAAGAATGTTTTGAAATTAAGAGGGGGGTAATCTTTAAAAAGGGTTATCCCTTTTTTTGTGGGAAATATATTAGATAAAACAAACTAGAGTAGTTGTAAGTTAGGGAAATTTATTTTGAAATTAATTTTTTATATCTTTAATATAATTAATAGTTGGATTTTTTAAATCTATACCATGTTTTTTTGCTACATCATAACAACCTTGTTGAAATCCATTTTTACAAACAAAAAGACCTTTATTGATATTGTTATCTTTAATTTTAGTTACAAAAGCATCTATTTCTTTTACTTTGACTTTATTTTTATAGTCTTTACATTCTATTGCATAACTAGTTATTGTGCCATATTTATCTTCTTCTCAATAGATATCAAACTCTCTTTGATTAATTTTTTTATTAAGTTGGAGATCAATATCTTTAAAATCGTTTTTATGGGCTAATTGGTATACAAAAGAAATAAATTCTTCATATTGTTTACCATTATTATTTGTGATTTGTTGCATAGAATATTAATCCAATTTTTAGTTTGTATAATGCTAACAATTTTTTATCAAAATATCAATTACTAAAAAATTTATTAAATACTTATTTTTAAAATTAAGTGGGGTGGTAATATTTAAAAGTATTGCACTTTTTTATTTTTATTGAATAATTTTTGTATATAGTATATAATTTTTTAATTGTTTTGATTATAAAATATAAAATTATAATTTGGAGTGTAAAGATGTTTAGAAAAATTAATTTATTTGTTATTGTTATTTTATTATGTAGTGGATTTTTAAAAGCTGAATTTATGCTTACAGAAGAAAGTGCAACCAATATTGTTAATAAATATGTAGAAGCTTTGATGAAGGCTGATACTGTTGAGTTAAATGATATATTGGATGATAGTTATGTTCATATCCATGGGACTGGAATTATAGAAAATAAATTAGTTTTTTTGGAGAATCTTAATAGTAAAGATAGGATTTATGGCGATGTGCAGACTGATATTTTTGATATTAGTATCTTTGAAAATATTGCAATTGTAAGAAGTAAAATTAAAATCAGTGTTTTAAGTAAAGGTGTTAAATTGCAAGCTGTTAACTTTATGAGTATGATTATTGAATATAAAAATGGAAAACTTCATATTGTTCAATTTCAAGCAACAAAATTAAATGAAGCGATTAATGACTAAGTTATTTATTATATTAGTTGGTGATATTTAGTTGATTTGTTGTTGTAGATAAGTAAACTATTCTTATTAAAAGTGATTTTTAGGGATAGTTTACGATTGATTTTTGTTGGCAGTTTTTTTATTAAATAAATATGCTCCAAAAATTTCTAAAGCTGTAAATATTATAGATACTAATTCTTTTAAATATGCTATAGGAATTAGTTCAGTTTCTGTTGATCTGATGCTAAATGTTTTTAATTTTCTTTTTTTATAGAATCTTTAATGTTTGTAAAAGCGAAGTTCATATCTTTTACAATAGCTTGATAATCTTGTTTTCTAGTAGCTTGATTGTATTCTTTTATTTTGTTATCTTGTAATAATTTTAGATTTGAAATAACATCTGCAATAAATGGATGATTAGAATATTTAGCATATACATCAAAATTTAATTTTAATTTAGACATTGTTAAATTCTATGGAATAAAGTTAATTGTATAAATATATTTTAAGTATATAGTGGGGAAATTTAAAAGTCAATAAAATTTGGGTTAGAGGTATCTTTTGAGGTATTTGGCGGTGTAGCTTTCTTTGTTTTTTATTATTTCTTCTGGGGTGCCTTCGCATACTAATTGGCCGCCTAAATCGCCGCCTTCTTTGCCTATATCTATGATATAATCTGCGGTTTTTATTACATCTAAATTATGTTCTATTACTACTACTGTGTTGCCTATATCTACTAACTTATGTAAAACTTCTAAGAGTTTATTGATATCTTCGAAATGGAGTCCTGTTGTTGGTTCATCTAAAATATAAAGGGTTTTGCCTGTTGATCTTTTAGAGAGTTCTTTTGCTAGTTTTACTCTTTGTGCTTCTCCACCTGAGAGGGTTGTTGAGGATTGACCGAGTTCCATGTAGTCTAATCCTACACTTTGAAGTGCTTTGATTTTATCAAAAATGTTTGGAATGTTTTCAAAAAAAGTATATGCTTCTTCTATTGTCATTTTTAAAACATCTGAAATTGATTTATTTTTCCATTTTACTTCTAGGGTTTCTCTGTTGTATCTTGTTCCGTCGCAGATTTCACATTTAACATAAACATCGGGGAGAAAGTTCATTTCTATTTTTATGAGTCCGTCTCCTTGGCAAGCTTCGCATCTGCCTCCTTTTACATTGAAAGAAAAACGACCTGCGGTGTATCCACGAGCTTTTGAATCTGGGAGTTCTGCATAGATGTTACGGATTAAATCGAAAACTTTGCTGTAGGTTGCAGGGTTTGAACTTGGTTGGCGACCAATTGGGGATTGATCTATATCTATTACTTTATCTATGTATTCTATGCCTGATATTTTTTTATAAGGGGAGACTTCATGGAGTGAGTTATGGAGAGAATTTGAAATTGCTTTATAAAGTGTTTCATTGACTAGGGTTGATTTGCCACTGCCTGAAACTCCTGTAACTGCTACAAATTTGCCTAAGGGGAATTTAACAGTTAAATTTTTGAGGTTGTTTCCTGTTGCTCCTTCTATGGTGATGTATTTGCCGTTACCTTGTCTTCTTTTTTTTGGGACTTCTATTTTTTTGATACCACTTAAGTATTGTCCTGTTATGCTATCTTTATTTGCTGCTACTTCTTTTGGGGTTCCTTTTGCTATTATGTGTCCGCCGTGGATTCCTGCTTTAGGACCTATATCTATTAAAAAGTCTGCCATTTTTATTGCATCTTCGTCGTGCTCTACAACTATTACAGTGTTGCCAAGATTTTTTAAGTGGGTTAGGGTTTCTAAAAGTTTATCATTATCTTTTTGGTGGAGTCCGATTGAGGGTTCATCTAATACATATAAAACTCCTGTTAGTCCTGAACCTATTTGGGAAGCTAAGCGAATTCTTTGGCTTTCTCCCCCTGAGAGGGTTCCTGCACTTCTGTTGAGATTTAGGTAACCTATACCAACATTGTTTAAAAAATATAGTCTTTCTGTGATTTCTTTTAATAGGCGATCTGAAATTGTTAATTGATTTTTATTTAATGATTTAGGTAAATCTTGGAAAAATTGCAATGATTTTGTGATTGACATATTGCAAATATCAAAAATATCATGTTGGTTAATTTTTACTTGTAAAGCTTTTTGGTTTAATCTTTTACCATTGCAACTACTACATATTTTTGAGCTTTGGTAGTGGGAGAGTCCTTCTTGCACTGCACTTGAGGTTGTTTCTTTGATTCTTCTTTCAAAATGGGGAATTACACCTTCGAATGGTTTGTGTGCTCTGTGTTTTGAGTTTTGGCTTTCAAATTCAATTAAGATTTTTTCTTCTGTTCCATAGAGAAATTTTTCAATAATATCTGGGGGAATTTTATTATATGGTGTTTTGGAGTTTATTTTGTAGTGATTACAAAAAGAATCTATTAAGGATTTATAATAAAAAGAAGTTGGTCCTTTCCATGGTGCAACACAGTCTATGATTGCTTCTTTATGATTTGGGATTATTAAATTAAGATCAAAAACAATTTCATTTCCTAAGCCGTTACATGTGTTACATGCTCCGATTGGATTGTTGAAGGAAAAAATCCTTGGTTCTAGTTCTTCTATTGTAAAACCTGAAACAGGGCAGGCAAAATTTTCTGAAAAAATTATTTCCTCGTTTGTTTCTGTTAATTCTGCAATTGCAACACCATGGGAGATTTTTAAAATGGTTGCAAAACTATCTGCTAAATTTTGTTCTATACCTTGTTTTACTTTAATTCTGCTTACTATGATTGAAATGTTGTGTTTTTGATTTTTATCTAGGGTTGGAAGGTCGTCTAGTGTGTAATCTTGCCCGTTGATTTTTACTCTCTCAAAGCCTTTTTTACGAAATTCATCGAATTCTTTTTTGTATTCGCCTTTTTTATTTTTTGCAATGGGGGCAAGGAGGTGGACTCTTGTTCCTTCTTGAAGTGAAAGTATTTTATCTACCATTTGGGAGACTGTTTGTTTTTCTATTGGTAATCCTGTTGCTGGGGAGTAGGGGATTCCTACACGAGCGAATAAAATACGGAGGTAATCGTAAATTTCTGTGATTGTTCCTACGGTTGATCTGGGATTTTTAGAAGTTGTTTTTTGCTCTATTGAAATTGCTGGGGAAAGTCCTTCTATTGAATCTACATCGGGCTTGTTAAATGAATCTAAAAATTGTCTTGCATAGCTTGATAATGATTCTACATATCTTCTTTGACCCTCTGCATAAATTGTATCAAAAGCGAGGGAAGACTTTCCACTACCTGAAACACCTGTTATAACTGTTATTGTGTTTTTTGGAATGTCTATGTTTATGTTCTTTAAATTGTGCTCTCTTGCACCTTTTATTGAAATTATGTTCTTCATGTTTGTTATTTTTCACTTCATAATTATTATGGATGTAAATATATTTTGTTTGTATTTTTTGATGATTAGTAATAATATATTAATAGTGTATTATAATATTATTTTAAAAAAATAAGCAATGAAATTTTTATAATTTAAAAAATATCAAATTTAAAAGAGAGTATAAAAAATGGCAGGAAGTGTTAATAAAGTAATTTTGGTTGGAAATGTTGGAAAAGATCCTGAAATTAGGGCAACAAATGATGGGGCAAAAATTGCTTCTTTTTCTTTAGCTACAAGTGAGGGTTGGAAAGATAAAACTACGGGGGAATATAAAGATAAAACAGAATGGCACAGGGTTGTTGTGTTTAATGAAAATATTTCTAACATTGTAGAAAAATATATTAAAAAAGGTAATAAGGTATATGTTGAGGGTGCTTTGCAATCTAGGAAATATACTGGAAGTGATGGGGTAGAAAAAAATATTACTGAAATTGTAATCACAAGGTTTAAAGGTGAAATTTCTATTTTGGATAATAAAAATCAAAATATGGGTTCTTCTTCTTTTGATTCTGATAATGATGATTTTGAAATTAAAAAAAGCTCAAAAAAGAAAAGTAAAGATTTTGAAGATACATCACTGGGCGATGATTTGGATGATGAAATTCCTTTTTAGTTTGTAATTTTTAGGAGGTGTAATCTTTGATGTATAAAAAATATGAGAAATTGTTATCTTTTGATGAAATGTTGGAGAAATTAAAAAAAGTAGAGTTGTTATCTTTGGATGTGGATGGGACTTTGACATGTGGGGGGATGTTTGTTAGTTCTTGTGGGAATGATATAAAAAGATTCTTTGCACATGACGGAGTTGGGATATCTATGATTAGGAAACTTGGGATAAAAGTTGCTTTGGTGACTACGAGTGTTTCTGATGTGATTGTAAAGAGGTCTAAGGATTTGAATATTGATGAGGTTGTTCTTGGGTCTAATACTAAGGGGGAGGATATTTTAAAAATTTGTAAAAAGTTAGATATTAATCCTGAAAATGTTATACATATGGGTGATGATGTGAATGATATTTTAGCTTTTATTGAGGTTGGGTTGCCTATTGCTACTGCTAATGCGGTTAAAGGGGTTGATGGTTTTTATTGTTACAAAACTAAATTAGAAGGTGGTTTTGGAGCGGTTCGTGAGGTTTGTGATATGATAATGCTTGCAAGGGTGAGTAAACTTTATGGTGAACCTTATGTAAGTGATATTGTTCAGTAAGTATTTTTTGTAAGGGGATTTTTGTATTGGATAATTTTGTTGGGGGAAACTCTAAAAAAAAAGTAATAGTAGTTGGTGGAGGTATGGCAGGGGTTGAAGCTAGCTATTATTTAGCTGAAAAAGGTATTGATGTTTTACTTTATGAAATGCGACCAAATATAAAAACTTTTGCACATAGAACTGAAAATTTTGCTGAGCTTGTTTGTTCTAATTCATTTAGAAGTAGTGATTATTTGAAATCTGCGGTTGGAATATTACAGCAAGAGATGGCAAAGCTTGGTTCTATTGTGATGGAAAATGCATTTAAATATTCTGTGCCTGCTGGGTCTGCTTTGGCGGTTGATAGGGATGAATTTTCTTTAGCTATAACTAAAATAATAGAAAATCATCCTAGAATTGAGGTAAAAAGAGAAGAATTTAAAAATTTAAAAGAAGTGGCAAAAGATAATATTGTGATTGTTGCAACTGGTCCTCTTAGTTCTGAAAACTTAGTAAAAGAAATAATTGAGGTTACAGGGGAAGAAAATTTACATTTTTTTGATGCTATTGCTCCGATTGTTTATAAAGATTCTATAGATTTTAATATAGCTTTTTTACAATCAAGATATGCAAAGACAGAAGATGATAAAGATTATATTAATTGCCCGATGAATGAAGAACAATATTATGTGTTTTTAAATGCTTTGATGGAAGCGGAAAAAACAGAATTTAAAGAATGGGAAAAGAATACTCCTTATTTTGATGGTTGTTTGCCGATTGAGGTTATGGCAGAAAGGGGGGAGAAAACTCTTCTTTTTTCTTGTATGAAACCTGTTGGGTTGACTAATCCTTTAAAGGATGAAAAACTTTTTGCAGTTGTGCAACTAAGGCAAGATAATAAACTTGGAACACTTTATAATATGGTGGGGTTTCAAACTAAATTAAAACATTTTGAACAACAGAGGGTTTTTAAATTAATTCCTGGGTTAGAAAATGCTGTATTTGCAAGGCTTGGTGGAATACATAGAAATACATTTATTAATTCTCCTAAACTTTTAAATCAAGATTTATCTTTGAAGGGTTTTGAAAATATATATTTTGCAGGGCAAATATCTGGTTGTGAGGGTTATATTGAAAGTGCAAGTATGGGGCTTTTATGTGGTATGCTTGTTTTTCAAAAAATTCAATGTAAAGAAAT
>JBIIMR010000064.1:0-6254 GCA_044337895.1 Alphaproteobacteria bacterium | reverse complement strand
ATTAGAACATATTATGATAGGATATCAATTAGCAGATTTACCAACAACACTTGGTAGTTTAGATGTAGTATTTGGTGAGGTAGACAGATGATTTTTTCATTTAATTCAGAAAATAAAAAAAAAGCAGAAAGTATTCTTAATTTCTATCCTAAAGAAAGAAGGCAAAGTGCAATTATGCCTCTTTTAACAATAGCACAAGATCAAAATGAAAATTATCTAACCGATGAGATTATTGATTATGTTGCCGATTTTTTAAATTTACCAGCTATAAAAGTTAGTGAAGTTGCTACTTTTTATACAATGTATAACCATAAACCCGTAGGCACATATCATATTCAAGTTTGCAATAATGTTATGTGCTATATCAAAGGAAGCGAAGATATCATAAAAACATTAGAAGAAGAAACAAAAGTTAAAGCAGATAGCGGGCTATCAAAAGATAAATTATTTTCAATTATCAAAGTAGAATGCTTAGGTGCTTGTTGCAATGCCCCAATGATGCAAGTTAATAAAACTTTTTACGAAGATTTAACTAAAGATAAAATTAAAAATCTTATTTCTTCTTTAAAAAAGTCTAAGTCAACCAGTTTATAGTTAGGAAATAATTTATGCTTAAAAATGATGATAAAGTTTTTAATAATCTAAATAAATTGTTAGATATATCTTTTAATGATGCTAAAAATTTAGGTTCTTTTGTTAATACATTTTCTATTTTAGAAAAAGGTTCAGAGTTTATGTTAAATGAAGTTATAGAATCAGGCTTAAAAGGAAGAGGTGGAGCAGGTTTTTCAACAGGAACAAAATGGTCGTTCATTAAAAGAAACGATCCAAGACCAAAATATTTAGTGATAAACGGAGACGAGGGTGAACCAGGAACCTGTAAAGATAGGGAACTTTTTAAATACGAATCTTACAAACTATTAGAAGGTATTTTATTAGCAAGTTATACAATCAATGCTAATGTTTGTTATATTTATATTAGAGGCGAATTTTATCAAGAAAGTGTTATTTTACAAAATGCAATTAACGAATGTTATAAAAATGGTTTTTTTGGTAAAAATATTTTTAAAGATTATAGTTTAGATGTTTATATTCATCTTGGGGCAGGAGCATATATTTGTGGCGAAGAAAGTGCTTTAATAGAAAGTTTAGAGGGTAAAAAAGGGCAACCTCGCCTCAAGCCACCTTTTCCAGCTAATATAGGCTTATATGGTTGTCCCACACTTGTTAATAATGTAGAAACAATAGCAACTATCCCAACTATTTTACAAAAAGGTGCTAAGTGGTATAGTAGTTTAGGTGTAAAAAATTCAATTGGAACAAAATTATTTTGTATTTCAGGGCATATAAATAAACCTTGCATCATAGAAGAAGAATTAGGGGTTGCTTTTTCAGATTTAATTAACCATCATTGTAATGGAATTATAGGAGATTGGGATAATTTACAAGCAATAATCCCAGGTGGCTCTTCAACCCCACTTTTAATTAAAGAAGTATGTATGAATTTAAAAATGGATAATGATAGTTTAAAATCAGCAGGAAGTGCATTAGGAACAGGTGCAATTATGGTATTTGATAACACAGTAGATATGATTGCAATAATTGCTAAACTTTCCCATTTTTATATGCATGAAAGTTGCGGACAATGCACACCATGCAGAGAAGGAACTGGATGGATTTATCGAATAATATCTAAAATGGTTACAGGGCAGTCTTCATTAAAAGAGTTAGATACTTTAAAAAGTATTATTAATAATATAGAAGGCAAAACAATCTGTGGCTTAGGAGATGCAGCAACTTGGGTAATAAAAGGATTATTAAAAAATTATGATTATGATATCAAAGAAAGAATTTTGAAATATCAATCTAATTCTAATAATGCTAAAATAGATAACATAACATTATAATCAGGAATGTAATACTATGCCAACCATTAAAATTAACGGAACATCATACGAAGTAGAAAGTGGACTTACTTTAATTCAAGCTTGCGATCTTTTAGGTATAGAGATACCGAGATTCTGTTATCATGAAAAACTTGCAATTGCAGGAAATTGCAGAATGTGTTTAGTAGAATTAAAAGGTGCTAATAAACCAGTTCCATCTTGTAGCCAAGAGTTAGTAGATGGTATGGAATTCATCACCAAGGGTGACAATATAGATAACATTAGAAAAGGTATTTTAGAGTTTATTCTAATCAATCATCCCCTAGATTGTCCTATTTGCGATCAAGGAGGAGAATGTGATTTACAAGATCAAACAATTAAATACGGATTAGATAAAAGTAGATACATTTATGAAAAAAGGGCAGTTAAAGATAAAGATTTAGGACCATTAGTTAAAACGGTAATGACAAGATGTATAGCATGTACAAGATGTATTCGTTTTACAGATGAAGTTTGTGGAACCTATGAACTAGGTGGATTAAATAGGGGAGAAAACATTGAAATAAGTAATTATATTTCAAAAACCCTAACCTCGGAACTTTCAGGTAATTTAGTAGATATTTGTCCTGTAGGAGCTTTAACCAATAAACAATATGCTTTCAAAGGCAGACCATGGGAATTAAAACATACAGACACAATAGATGTTTTAGATGCAACAGGTAGCAATATAAGAGTGGACACTTTAGGACTTTCTGTTGCAAGAATTTTACCAAGAATTAACGAAGAAATTAATGAAGAATGGTTAGGAGATAAATCCAGATATATTTGTGATTCTTTACATATTCAAAGATTAGATACCCCATTAATAAAAGTTGGTAATAAATTTAAAGAAGCATCATGGGATGAAGCTTTTAATTTGATTTTTCAAGAGATATCTAAGCTAGAATCACAACAAATATCTGCAATTGCAGGTGATTTTGCAGATGTTGAAAGTATGTTTTTACTCAAAGAAATGTTATTATCATTAGGCTCAACACAAGTTGAGGCAAATCAAGACAATACAATTTTTGATGTAACAAATCGCACAAGTTATTTATTCAACACCACAATTAAAAATATAGAAAAAGCAGATAGCATTCTTTTAATTGGTGTAAATCCGAAAATTGAATCCCCAATTATTAACCATAAAATTCGTAAAAGATATTTACAAGGTGGTTGTAAAATTGGGGTAATAGGTAATTCTATTAGTTTAAATTATAAATATACCCATATAGGTGAAAATATAAATGCTATTCAAGATTTAATTCAAGATAAAAATCCCTTTAGTCAATTACTATCAAAATCCAATTATCCATTAGTAATATTAGGTAGATCAGTTTTCCATAAAGATATTTATTCACATACATCATATTTAATAAATCAATTAATTAATAAGTTTAAAGTTATCAAAGAAGGATACAACGGCTACAATGTTTTACATACAAAAGCTGCAAATGTAGGAGCTTTAGATATTGGTTTTACCCAAAGTAATATATTTAAAACAATGGAAGATATTCTAAAAGATGCAAAAGTAAATAATATTAAATTTATTTGGTCTTTAGGTGCAGATGAAGTTGATTATTCCAATTTAAAAAACACTTTTATTGTTTATCAAGGTAGCCACGGTGATGTAGGTGCTAAATTTGCAAGTGTTATTTTACCTTCAAGCCTTTGGTTAGAAAAAGATAGCACATATATCAATACAGAAGGAAGAATACAATCAACTAACAAATCTTTACCCTTATTAGGATTAGCAAAAGAAGATTGGAAAATAATCCGTGCTTTTTCAAATTATTTAAAAACACCTTTACCATATAATAATCTATCTCAAATCAGGGATTCATTAGTTAAAAGATTTGCATTTTTTAACAGTTATAATACCCCTCCAGAGCAAAATTTTAATACAGAAATTTTTAATTCTAATTTTATTAAGGAAGGTGAAATTAAAAATGTATTTTTTAATAATAATTTAGATAATTATTATGTCAGCGATTCACTTAGCCGTCATTCAGTTGCATTAAATCAATGTAATAAATTAATTAATAAACATCATCAAGAATCTACTAAAAAGGAATCATTGTAATTATGTTTGATTTTATTTTTCCCTATTTACCCCATTCTAATTTATTAGATGTTTATATTTATCCTCTAGTTTTTTTAACTATTAAATTAATTTTAGCAATGTTATTAATTGTTTTTTCTGTTGCGTATTTAACATGGATAGAAAGAAAAATCCATGGAGCGATTCATCTTAGAAAAGGTCCAAATGTAGTAGGACCATTAGGATTATTACAACCTTTAGCAGACGGGTTAAAATTATTGCTAAAAGAAACAATTATCCCCTCACAGGCAAATAAATTTTTATTTTTTTTAGCTCCAAGTATTACTTTTGTAATCGCAATTATAGCTTGGGCGGTAATTCCAGTAGGAGAAGGACTAGTATTTGTAAATATTAATTTTGGAGCTTTATATTTGCTTGCAGTATCATCCCTTGGTGTGTATGGAATAATCATAGCAGGATGGGCAAGTAATTCCCAGTATTCTTTTTTAGGAGCAATTCGTTCTTCTTCTCAAATGATATCCTATGAATTATCCATGGGATTAATAGTTTTATCAGTTGTTTTATTTGTTGGTTCTTTTAATTTAACAGAGATAGTTTTATTTCAAAAAGAAGGTTGGTTTATTATCAAATTATTACCATTAGGAATTTTATTTTTTATTGTAGGAATTGCAGAAACAAATCGCCATCCATTTGATTTGCCAGAATCAGAAGCAGAAATTGTTAGTGGTTACCATACAGAATATTCAGGTTTTGCTTTTGCTTTATTTTATTTAGGCGAATATGCTAACATGATTTTAATATCATCTTTCACCACACTACTTTTTTTAGGAGGTTGGCTTCCACCTTTAGATATTGCTATCTTTAATATAATTCCATCTTTTATTTGGTTTGTATTAAAAGTTTTAATTTTACTAATAATTATGATACAATTAAAAACAACTTTACCAAGATATAGATATGATCAATTAATGAGATTAGGTTGGAAAATATTTCTCCCAATTTCTTTATGTATTCTAGTAATAATTTCTACATATATTACTTTTTCATCATATATATCAGTAAAATAATCTATTAAAGGGTAAGCAAAATGCTTTTATATTTAAAAAATTTTATTAAATCTTTTATTCTCTTAGATATTTTCAAAGGGCTATATTTAACAGGTAAGTATATGTTATTTAAAAAGAGTGTAACTTGGAACTATCCATATGAAAAATCACATATTTCATTTAGGTTCAAAGGAGAACATGCCCTAAGAAGATACGAAAACGGAGAAGAAAGATGTATAGCTTGCAAATTATGTGAAGTTATTTGCCCCGCACAGGTAATAACAATAGAAGCAGAACAAAGAGAAGATGGTAGCAGAAGAACAACAAAATACGACTTAGATTTAAGCCGTTGTATTTTTTGTGGTTTGTGTGAAGAAGCATGTCCTGTTGATTCTATTGTTTTAGGTCCTAATATAGAAAATTCTACCTTTACAAAAGAAGAATTGTTGTATAATAAAGATAAGCTTTTAGCAAACGGAGATGTATGGGAAGTATATTTACAAGAAAGATTAAACAAAGATAGTAAATATAGATAACAAATAAATATAGATAACAAATAAATATAGAAAATTGTAATATTTTATTTAAGGTTTTAAAGAAAAAATGATAGTCAACATAGCTTTTTACATAGTTTCAAGTATTTTACTTATAGCATCAATTGTAGTTATTTTAAGCAAAAATCCTGTTCATAGTGTATTATCCTTAGTGGTTGTTTTTTTTAATGCCGCAATTATTTTTATCTTTTTAAAAGCAGAATATTTAGCTTTTGTTTTAATAATCGTATATGTTGGAGCAATAGTTATTTTATTTTTATTTGTTGTTATGATGTTAGATATACAAAAAGAGGTATCCTCTAAATTTAAAATCAAGAACATTATTTCTGCAACAATTATTTTATTTTTAATGATGGTTGAATTTTATTTTATTCTTAAAATAAATTATTCAATTTATTCACCTTCACCAACATATTTAATTTCCTTAGATAATGAGTATAATACAATAAAAGGAATAGGTTTTTTATTATACACAAATTATTCTTATGTTTTTATAGTTTGTGGTATTATTTTAACTGCAGGAATCATAGGAGTAATTACCTTAACCTATACAAAGTCAACAAATATTAATCGTCAAAGTGTATTTTTACAAAATTCCCGTAAAAATACAGTTAAAACAGTTAAAGTCAAAAATCATGAAGGAGTAAATTAATATTATGGATATTTC
>JBIIMR010000063.1:0-6402 GCA_044337895.1 Alphaproteobacteria bacterium | reverse complement strand
TTCAACTCCTTCAAGATGAGAAAATCCTAAAACTTTTACATTATCACAAATTTTTACATTTCTTAGAATAATAACAAAAGGTTCAACTATCGTATTTTTCCCAATTTCTGTATCTAAACTCAAATAAACAGTCTTAGCATCTACAAAGTTAACTCCTTTATTCATCAACTCTTGTCTTTTTTGATTTTGAAAGTTTTCCTCAACATTACTTAATTCAAGCTTAGTATTAATACCTTCTAAATTTTTAACATCATCTATAAAGAGTTTACAAAATTTACCCATATTATTTACAATTTCAACAGAATCAGTTAAATAATATTCATTTTGCTTATTGTTATTATTTATTTTTTCTAATATTTCCAATATATATTGTTGTTTAAATATCACAATTCCAGAGTTACAAATTTTAATTTTTCTTTCTAAATCATTACAATCTTTATCTTCTATAATTTTAATAGCATTCCCATTTTTTTCTAAAATTTTACCATATGTATTTTTTTCTATTTTTTCAAATGCTAAGATTCCCATTATAACTTTATTTTCAACATCATTATTTGAGATATTCTCAACCATTACATTTAATACATAATCATCAATTAAAGGTGTATCAACATATAAAATCAAAACAAAACCATCTTTAGGTTGTATAAATTCTTTAGCAGCAAGAACAGCATTAGCGGTGCCAAGCCTTTCTTTTTGATACACAAATTCAGCTCCATAACTTAAGATTATTTTTTCAAGTTCTAAATTTCCTTGGTATATTACCACTACAATTTTAAATGGATTAAGTTTTTTAGCTTTTAAAATTAAATGTTCTATTAAATAAAAATTACCCACAATTTGCATGGCCTTAGGAATATCAGACATCATCCGAGACCCAACCCCAGCAGCTAAAATCACAACTGTTAATTCTTTCCTTAATGCTTCTTGTTTCAACATTTTTATTTTCTCCAATTATTACAATTTATAAAATTTATTTTCCTAAATATTGCATTATAAAACAAACCCATTCATTTTCTACCAATTTTTTCTCTAACTTAAAATTTTTACTTTCATATTTTTTTAACAATATTTCACTTTGTTCTTCTAAAAATCCAGAAAGAATTACAAACCCATTCTTAGCAATTTTATTTTCAACTTGCTCTGCCATTTCAATCAAAGGAGAAAGTAATATATTTGCCATAATTAAATCATATTTAACATCTTTAACATTAGCAAATAAAGAAGACTTATAAACAAAAACATTTTTATCAACATTGTTAATTAAAGAAAAATCCACAGCAACTTCTAAAGCATCAACATCAATATCAACTGCCTCTACATTTTTTTCAAAAAGTTTTGCAAAAAAAATTGCCAAGATTCCACTGCCACAACCAACATCCAAAGCATTTTCAATTTTTATATTTTTATCTAAAAGATATTTTTCATATATATAAATTAAAGACTCCAAACACATTTTAGTAGTGCCATGCCTACCAGTACCAAAAGCC
Organism: Alphaproteobacteria bacterium; assembly: GCA_044337895.1. Lineage (GTDB taxonomy): Bacteria > Pseudomonadota > Alphaproteobacteria > WRAU01 > JBIIMR01 > JBIIMR01. The sequence goes on along the minus strand of JBIIMR010000063.1, from coordinate 4,912 downwards.
ATTCTTTCATTTACAAATATTACTTTTTTATCTAAATTTTTCAATTTATCTATATTATTTACAACTTTAATTTTACCAAAATCAATTTCAAAATTATCTTCTTCTAATTTAAAATCTTCTGTTCCTATTTTTTGATTAATACTTAGTATTTCTATTTTATGAATTTTTTTTAATTCATTTATTATATAGTTTTTAAAATTATTTTCATCTTTTAATTCTTCAAGTAAACAAAACCCATTTAAAGAAACTTCAACTATAAAAATTTCCGCAGTTAAATCTAAAATATCGCCCTCAATAGTTTCAAAACCTTTTTTTGCCGTTACAGAAACATCTAAAAATTCACTATCAAGTTGTTCTAATATTTCTAAGTATCCACAGTTTTTTACTTCTAATTGTAGAGTTATTCCAAAAGTTTTTTCCATAATTTTTTCCTACTGAATTTTCTCTAAATAACTTGCCATAATTTCCATTTTGCCAAAACCCTCAAATTCTATAGCTAAACTAACCCCAACTATTGCTGTTACAATTCCAAATCCATATGTTTTATGGGTAACTCTATCACCAACATTAAACATTTTAGCTTTTTTAAAATCATTATTAGAATTATTAGCATTTTGAATCATACCATCAATTGAATTCAAAGAACTATTATAAGAACTATTATAATTACCAAAATTAACTTTTCTATATCCATCTTCCAAGTTATTATTCATAACCTCCAAATAGTCTTCATTAATTTCATCTAAAAATCTAGATTTTAACATATTTTTAAAATCACGAAAAATAAGCCTATTATTACAAAAAGAAATAATACTTTCTTTTTTTGCCCTTGTGATTGCAACATAAGCAAGCCTTCTTTCTTCTTCTAACCCTTTTTCACCACTTTCATCTAACACCCGCTGATTAGGAAAAATTCCCTCTTCAAACCCAGGTAAAAAAACCACATCAAACTCTAAACCCTTAGCAGCATGGATAGTCATCAAAGAAACTTTATTATCATTATTCAACTCATTATTATCACTAACTAAACTAACATGCTCTAAAAATTCTTGTAATGTGGCATGATTTTTAGTAGAAGATACAAACTCTTTAAGATTTTCAAGCCTTTGTTTTGCATCTTCTGTTTTATCATTTCTCCACATTTCCAAATATTTTACTTCCTCCAAAACCCTTTCTGCAAATAAAGAAACCTCTTCATTAATATAATCCGTAGAATATTTTTTAATTACATCAATAAAGTTTTCCAATTCCATACTAATTTTATTAGGAAAAACACCCTCTAACAGTAATTGCTCCGTTGCCAAAAACATAGAAATTTTATTCATTCTTGCATAATCTTTAATTTTTTCTAAGGTAGAAGCTCCAATTCCTCTTTTAGGAACATTTACAATTCTCTCAAACGAGAAATCATCATCTTGTAAATAAACAAGTCTTAAATAAGCAACCGCATCTTTTACTTCCAACCTATCATAAAATTTATTTCCCCCAACAATTTTATAAGGTATTTGATTTATATTTAATTTTTCCTCAAACTCCCTAGTTAAAGAACTCGCCCTCACTAAGATAGCAATATTTTTATAATCAAAACCCGCTTTATACTTTTCAACAATTGTTTTAGCAATAAAGTTAGCTTCACTTTTACCATCAAATAAAGAATAAACTTTTACTTTTTCACCTTCATTTTTATCCGTCCAAAGAGTTTTATCAAATCTTTCAGAATTATTAGCAATCAAAGATGTAGCAGCACCTAAAATATCTTTTGTAGATCTGTAATTTTGCTCTAATCGTAATACTTTAGCACCTTCAAAATCTTCTTCAAATCTTAAGATATTCCCAACTTCAGCTCCTCGCCAAGAATAAATAGACTGATCATCATCCCCCACACAACAAATATTTTTATACCCCATAGATAAAATTCTCAGCAAAATATATTGAGCAATATTCGTATCCTGATACTCATCCACAAGTATATATTTAAACTGTTGTTGCCAATAATTTAATATATCAGGATTTTTTTTAAACAACTCAATTAACAAAAGTAATAAGTCACCAAAATCCATACAATTTAATTCTTTTATCCTATTTTGATACCTAATATAAGTATCAATAATTGTAGTATTACCAATAGGTTTATCCTCCGCAACAGGAACCATATTAGGCATCAAAGCCCTATCTTTCCACCTAGAAATTACAGAAAGAATATACCCAACGGATACATTTTTAGTATCAACATTCATATTTAAAAGAATTTCTTTTAAAAGCTTACTGGAATCATCCATATCCAAAATAGTAAAATTATTTTTATAATCAATATTTTCAGCATGCTTTCTCAACATCCTAACCGCAATAGAATGAAAAGTTCCAATATACCAACCATCAGTTGAAGTGTCCATCAAATCCCTAATTCTTTGTTTCATTTCATTTGCAGCTTTATTTGTAAAAGTTACTGCTAAAATCTCAGAATAATCCGCCTTACCTTTTTGAATAATATTTACAATTCTGGAGGTTAAAACCCTAGTTTTCCCAGTCCCAGCACCTGCTAAAATCAACAAAGGACCATCAATAGTTTCAACCGCTTCAATCTGAACATCATTCAAATTATCAAGTATACTAGCCAATATTTTTTCCACTTCATTTTTTATAAAATTATTATATAAAATTATTATTTTATTCTCACCCTTAATTATATACCAATCAAAATTAAATTCATATAATTTATTAGTATATTTTTAATATATTATTAACTATATTATTTCAAATATTTCAAAAAATTCACCTCCCCTCACTTGACAACATTTTCAAATCACACTACTTAATAACTGAAGCAAAAAAGAAAATTTTAATAATTTAATCAATTAATCTTTTCTTTTAATGTATAAAATTTTTATAAACTAATATGGAGGAAATAATGAAATTCAGACCATTATACGATAAATTATTAATCAAAAGAGTTGAACAACAACAAAAAACCTCTGGTGGAATTATTATTCCAGAAACTGCACAAGAAAAACCATTAGAAGGTGAAGTAATAGCAGTAGGGCATGGTTCTCTATTAGAGAACGGGCAAATTCGCCCATTAGAAGTTAAAAAAGGAGATAAAGTTCTTTTTGCTAAGTGGTCAGGAACAGAAGTAAAAATGGATGGAACTGAATACTTAATAATGAAAGAATCAGAGATTTTAGGTATCGTTGAATAAACTTAAAATCAATCAATAAAAAAATTTTAAAAATTAAAGGAGTATAAATCATGGCAGCAAAAGATGTAAAATTTGGCATTGATGCAAGAACAAAAATGTTAAAAGGTTTAGACATTTTAGCAGATGCAGTAAAAGTAACATTAGGACCCAAAGGTCGTAATGCAGTATTAGAAAAATCCTACGGGGCACCAAAAATAACAAAAGACGGTGTTTCAGTAGCAAAAGAAATTGAATTAAGCGACAAATTTGAAAATATGGGAGCTCAGTTAGCAAAAGAAGTTGCAAGCAGAAGTAACGACGAAGCAGGCGATGGAACCACAACCGCAACCGTATTAGCACAAGCATTAGTAAAAGAAGGTATTAAAGCAGTAGCAGCAGGAATGAATCCAATGGATCTTAAAAGAGGTATGGATTTAGCAGTTGAAACCGTAGTAGCAGACTTAAAAGCAAGAGCAAAAAAAGTTTCTACTAACGAAGAAATCGCACAAATTGCTACAATTTCAGCAAACGGCGAAGAAGAAATTGGTAAAATGATTTCCCAAGCTATGGAAAAAGTAGGACACGAAGGAGTAATAACAGTAGAAGAAGCTAAATCACTCCACAGTGAATTAGATGTTGTAGAAGGTATGGAATTTGACAGAGGATACATCTCTCCTTATTTTGTAACCAATGCAGAAAAAAGAATAGCAGAGTTAGACAATCCTTTAATTTTAATCCATGAAGCTAAAATTTCTAGCCTCCAACCATTAGTTCCTATTTTAGAAGCAGTTGTTCAAAACAGCAGATCTCTTTTAATAATAGCAGAAGACATAGAAGGCGAAGCATTAGCAGCACTCGTTGTTAATAAATTAAGAGTTGGTCTTAAAATTGTTGCAGTAAAAGCACCAGGCTTTGGCGACAGAAGAAAAGCAATGTTAGAAGACATAGCAATTTTAACTAAAACCCAAGTTATTAGCGAAGAAGTAGGTTTAAAACTAGAAGGTATAGATATCTCTATGCTAGGTAATGCTAAAAAAGTAGTAATCACAAAAGAAAATACTACAATCATTGAAGGTGTAGGAAGTAAATCAGATATTGATGCAAGATGTAAAGACATTAAAAATCAAATCGCAGATACAACTTCAGACTACGATAAAGAAAAACTTCAAGAAAGATTAGCAAAACTTTCAGGCGGTGTTGCAATTATAAAAGTAGGTGCAGCAACTGAAGTCGCTTTAAAAGAAAAAAGAGACAGAGTAGACGATGCACTTCAAGCAACAAGAGCAGCAGTAGCAGAAGGTATAATCGCAGGTGGTGGAGTTGCACTATTAACAGCTCAAAAATCACTTGAAAAACTTTCTCCAAAAAACCATGAGCAAAAAGTTGGAATAGACATTGTAAAAAAAGCTTTAGAAGCTCCAATCCGTCAAATCATGCAAAATGCAGGCGAAGATGCTTCTATCATAGTTGGTAAAATTTTAGAAAAAAATGAAAACAACTATGGTTACAATGCACAAACCAGCGAATACGGCGACATGACAAAGTTCGGAGTAATCGACCCTGTTAAAGTTACAAGAGTAGCATTAGAGTCAGCAGCTTCAATAGCTTCCCTAATGATTACTACAGAAGTAATGGTAGCAGAACAACCAGAAAAAGATAAAGCAGATTTATCTTCCATGGGTGGAATGGGCGGTATGGGTGGAATGGGCGGCATGGGTGGAATGGGCTTTTAATTAA
>JBIIMR010000062.1:0-6429 GCA_044337895.1 Alphaproteobacteria bacterium | reverse complement strand
CCCGTATAATTTTCAACTTCGGTAGTTTTTGTTAAAGCACCACCAATTAAATCACCCGATATAATTAAAGTTTTAAGCATCCCACGGCTTGCATAAACAGCAGCAGAATATCCTGCCACCCCAGCTCCAACAATAATTACATCATACATTTTTATAACCTCCTGTTTATAATAATTTTTTTATTATAAGATATAGCAAAAAATTTAAAACTCAAAATAAAATTGCTAAATATTTTTATTTTATAACAAAAAAAATATTCTATCTAATATAATATAATAACTTAAATAATAACAAAATAATATACAATTAAATTAATCTAAACAAAAAACAGAGCGAAACTACGAACCATTAAATAAAAAATTAAGCGATATAAATAAAATGTCTACAAATGAAGATTCACAAATAAATAATAAATCTAAAAGAAAATATAAATTAGATGATATAGATATTGCTATATTAAATAATTTACAACAAAATGCAAGAATCTCAAATATAGATTTAGCAAATACAGTAGGGATATCAGCATCACCTTGTTTAAGAAGGGTCAAAAATTTAATAGATTCTAATATTATAGAAAATTTTAAAACAAATCTTAACAAAAACTATTTTGGCTACAATCTTACTATTTTTGCATCAATCACAATAGATAAAGTAACAGATGAAGTAAAATTTTTAATAGAAAAAGAATTATCACTTATAGATCAAATTCAAGAAGTTTATAATTTACATACAGAAACAGATTATTTAATTAAGATTATAGCAAAAGATATAACAGACTACAAATCAATCATCCATGATAAAATATCAACAAAGATACCAAATATCAAATCAATTAGAACAACACAAATAAAAAAAATTATCAAGCAAGATAACAGCTTAAAATTAAATATTTAAAATCCAAATAAATATTATCAAAAATTAAAGTTGAAACAGTTAAAGTTTAACACTGTGCACACCAAACATTAATTTTATCTAGCATGCACAATAATCAAATATACAAATATATTTGCATATTCATAAAATTACTTTTTAATTAAACATACTTAATATTTTTAATTTCAAATAATTTTACATTTTTAGCGGTTACATGTTCTATCACATCACCATTTTTTTTAGATATTAAGAGTTTTCCAAGAGGGGAATCATAGCTTATTAATTTATTTTCTATATTAGCTTCATGAACTCCAACAATTTTATATTCTTCTTCTTTATTATTGTCTAAGTTTATAAGTTCAACACTTGCACCAAACATAACTTTATCGCTTTTAATTTTAGATGTATCAATAGGTTCAACCCTAGATAAAATATCTTCTATTTCACTTATTCTACCTTCTGTAAAACTTTGAGCTTCACGGGCAGCTTGATAATCAGTATTTTCAGATAAATCACCAAGTTCACGAGCAACAGCAATTGCTTTAATAATTTCAGGGCGATCAACATTTTTTAATTTATTTTTTTCCTCTTCAAGTTTTTTAATTCCTTGAATTGTCATAGGCATTCTATTTAGATTCATATTATTATTTATACTCCAGTCAGCTAAATTTTAATCTTACACAAATTTTTTAACAATAACATAATTCAATCTTTAAAATTTATTGATACTAAAGACATTATTAAAAAATTAAATTTTCCATTTATAAAAATACACACACATTTTTTACAAACAAAATAAAATAATATATTTAAAATAAAAAAGCAAATATAAAATATTTTCTTGCACAATATTTTTCAATAATTATTTTTTTTATCAAATAATAAAGTATTTATATTGTTTTGTTTTAGATTAAATTATATAATAATATTTAAAATAAAATATTTAACACTTAAAACATTTATTTTTATTTTTATATATTTATTAAATTCTAATCAAAGGATATATTATATTTGCTTTCGGTTAAAGACAGAATCAAAGAAGAGTTAAATCAAGAGATAGAAAAAGAGATACTAAGCAAAAGTGATTTTTCTATAGAGCCAAATGATTTTGATAATCAGGACTATAAGAATATAAAATTAAGTTACCATAAGATTTCATCCCATTACAAAATTTCTTTTTTAAAGTTTCTCCTCGTGTTTATAAAAGATAAAGAATACATTCTAAATATTTATTCCCAAAAGAACACACTATCAAACGAAGAAATATATGAGCTTTTTAATGATTTAGTAATTCAAAAGTTATCCCAAATAGATTTTTTAGATTCTGTAAAAAAATACAAAGAAATTTATAAAGAATTATCAGAAATTGCAGTTATCAAGTATTTTCTACCACATAGTTTATCTAAAAATGAAATAGAGGCAATAGTAAAAAAAGAAGTTGCAAAATATAAAGAAAAAAGCTTAAGCCACTTAAAAAAAATTATGACAGAAGTTTCACAAATTATTTTAAAAAATCATAGATACACACAAATAGATAAAGCAAATTTAGCAGAAATTATAAAAAAAATATTATTATCAAATCATTCAAAGGAATAAAAAATAAACAACTAAATAATAGGAATAAAAGGAATTTACTATATTGTCAAACAACCCACTTGATTTAATTCAAAGTAAAATTTCCATCGTAGATGTAATCAAAGAAAAAATTAAACTTACCAAAAAAGGTAAAGAATATACAGGACTATGCCCATTCCATGGAGAAAAAACACCTTCTTTTTGGGTTAATCCAAGTAAAGAACTTTATTATTGTTTTGGCTGTGGAGCAAAAGGAAATATTGTTAATTTTATAATGGAAATTAATAAATTTGATTTTCAAGAAGCACTTACTTATTTAGCAGAAAAAGCAGGAATTGAACTTACACACTATAATAAAAAAGATTATCAAGAAAAAAAAGATAAAACAACAAACTACTTAAATATTTTATCTGCTACTAATAATTTTTATATTAGAATGTTAAATCTACCCGAAGGCAAAGAGGCACACAGCTATTTAATAAACAGAGGATTATCAAAAGACTTAATTCAAAATTATAAATTAGGATTCGCTCCACAAAATCCAAACATTTTAACAACCCATTTAAAAGAGTTAGGATTTTTAGAAAAAGATATCATAGATTTAGGATTAAGAAATTCCTATGATAATAAAGCTTATGATTTTTTAACAAATAGGGTAACTTTCCCAATTTTTGACATAAAAGATAAAGTGATAGCATTTTCAGGCAGAAGTTTAAAAGATGAACTTCCAAAATATAAAAATTCCAAAGAAAGCGAAGTTTTTATTAAAAGCAATACTTTATACGGTCTTAACCTTGCACTTTCAAATTTAAAAAAAGATAACAATTTGATTATAGTAGAGGGATATTTAGATGTAATAAGCTTAGCAAAAAACGGATTTAATACCTCAATTTCACCCATGGGAACCTCCATCACAAAAGAGCAAATTAATACCATACATAAATACGATAAAAGCCCAATTTATTGCTTAGACGGAGATACAGCAGGACAAAAAGCAACCTTAAGAATTTTAGATTTATACGGAGAAATTTTAATTACAGGAATGTTACCAAAATTCATTTTTATGCCAAAAGAACACGATCCAGACAGTTATCTTGTAGATAATTCAAAAGCAGATTTTACCAATTTAATCAACAATGCACTACCAATATCAGAAGTTTTATGGCAAACACTCACAAAAGATAAAAACATTAAAATACCAGAAATAAAATCCAACATAGAAAAAGATTTTTACAACTACATAAATAACATTAAAGACACTAACCTCAAAAATAATTTTATCTATTTTTTTCAAAATAAAATCAAAACTCTTTTATATAATACCTCAAAATATCCATCAAATAGTAAAAACACACTAGATAAAAGAAATTTTAAGCAACCAAACATTAATAAATTTAATTACCCATTAACCCAAAACCAAATTAAAATATCTTTTACAACAAATAGCGATTTAATTCAAAAAGCATTATTAATTTGTTGCATTTATAGCTACCCATCTATTTACCAATTAGTAGAAGAAAAAATCAGTAAATTAGAAATAAAAGATTCTTTTTTAGAGAATCAGTTGCTATATTTAACAGAGACTCTTTCTGATTTTGACTTTCAAGATAAAGAGAATACTGAAAAGTTAATAAAAAATTTACATTTAAAATTAAATTTAGTGTATAATAAAATAGATTCTAATAATTTGATTAAATTTCAAATATTAAATTGCACAGATAGCAAAGAAGCATTAATTTTATTTAACAAAACATACAATTCTATATGGTCTGCTATTTTAAAAGAAGAATTTAAGCTGGCAAATTATAATTTTAAAAAAAATAGTAATCCTGCTGATTTTTCAAAGATGATTGAATTAAAAAAATTAATACAACAAGTTCAACAAGATACGGAGTAGTTTTTTTATGGCAAAAAAACAAGATTCTACAACTAAAAACACAGATAAAAATTTAGATAAAACCAATAAAGATTTTATTAAAAAAGATTTCATGACTTTTGATGCCCTAAATAATTCATTAGGACCAGACATTAGCTTAGAACATATAGAAAATAAAATAGATTCTTTAGAGGAAATAGGAATAGATTTAGTTGATTCAGAAAAAGATTTTCATAAATACGATGAAAATGATTCTGTACTCAACCCTCAATTAGTAGAAACACTTTTAGACGAAGATTTTTTAGACGAATCATCAATTGTAGAGGATGCAGATAAGACAGAAGATAAAAAAGACACAAAAGAAGAGCACTACAGAACAGACGATCCACTTCAATTATATTACAGAGATATCACAGGCATAGCAAACCGATTAACAAAAGACGGTGAAGTAGCAATTTCAAAAAGAGTAGAATGCAGTGAAGCAATTGTTAAAGATTGGCTTTATAGTAATGAAATGACTTTTAGTTTATTGCTAAATTATTACGAAGATTATAAAAATGGTAAACTCAACATAAGAGACATAATATCATGGAGAGAATTTTGGACAGACAATCAAGATACTTTAGGCAAAATAGAAAGCATAAAAGAAAGCTTAAAACCAGTTAGCTCACCAAAAGGCAGACCAAAAACAAAACATTTAGACAAAAAAGTTTTTGATTTACATAATGATATAGACGACGATCTCCACGATGATAATAATCATATACAAGAAGATCCAGAAGATTTAACAGAAGACACATATATTTCAAGCTATGGAGACACCCTAGAAGAAGATATGTTAGAAAAAGAACAAGAAATAATGAAATATATTGAGTCAAAGATTGCACCAATATTTACTTCAATAATGGAAGATTTTATTAAACAACATGAAAAAATTAACAAAAAAAATATTTTAAATTTAGAACACTATCTCCAAAATAAAACCGTAGAATCATTACAAGAAATTAAATTAAGAAGTGCTAAATGTAAAAATATTTTATTTAAATTATTTATCAACAATTTTACTATTAATAAAATTTTAAAAGAAAATAAAATAATTTTAGAAAAAATTACCTTATTAGAATCAAAAATTTTAAAAGCAGCAGAAGAAGTAAAAATACCAAGGGAAAAATTATTAAAATACCTACCATTAAGTATAAAAGATTATTTCCCCCATGTTGTAGCAAAAGAATTTAAGGCCCCCGATTTTACTAAAAAAACCCAAAGCTACATTTTAGAATTAAAACAAATTTCAAATAAATATACTTATAGCATTTCACAGATTCGCCACATCATTACTATCATAGAAAGATGTGAAAAACAAAAAAATAAATCTAAACAAGAGATGATAGAAAGCAATTTAAGATTAGTTATTGCAATTGCCAATAAATATTTCAATAGAGGTCTTCAAAGAACAGATTTAATTCAAGAGGGCAACATTGGGTTAATGAGAGCAGTAGACAAATTTGATTACAAAAGAGGGCATAAATTCTCTACCTATGCAACATGGTGGATCCGCCAAGCAATCACAAGGGCAATAGCAGATCAAGGTAAAACAATCAGAATCCCAGTTCATATGATAGAAACAATCAACAAAGTAATTAAAGCTTCCAACGAATTCATTACAAAACATGGTAAAGATCCCGTTCCAGAAGAAATAGCAGAAATCTTAGGGATTCCACTAGATAAAGTAAAAAAAGTTTTAAGAATAGCAAAAGAACCTGTAAGCTTAGAAACACCAGTTAATGTTAATGAAGATGATAACTTTTTAGGAGATTTTTTAGAAGATAAACAAGCAGTTCAACCAATAGATGTAGCAATTCAACAAAATCTTAAAGAGTGTATAGAAGAAGTATTAAACACCCTAACCCCAAGGGAAGCAGAAGTTTTAAGAATGCGATTTGGCTTAGGTAATTCAACAGATAACACTTTAGAGGCAGTAGGAAAGCAGTTTTTTGTTACAAGGGAAAGGATCCGTCAAATAGAATCAAAAGCTATTCGCAGATTAAAACACCCAACAAAATCTAAAAAACTCCGCAGCTTTTTATTATAGTTTTTATTATAGT
>JBIIMR010000061.1:0-6444 GCA_044337895.1 Alphaproteobacteria bacterium | reverse complement strand
TATGATATCATTCAAATACAAAAAAATATTTTAGACAATTTATAAAATGTAAGATTATGGTAAGATTATGAAAATTAATACAATTACAATTGCAACAAATAACTCTTTTAAAATAAAAGAATTTGATACTATATTAAAAAATAAAAATATTGATGTAAAAAAAATGGATGAACATTTTGATTTAGATAGTGTTGAAACTGGGCTAACATTTGAAGAAAATTCTTTACTAAAAGCAAAATATTTATTTGAAAAAATAAATCAACCTGTTTTAAGCGATGATTCTGGAATTGAAATAGAAGCATTAAATAATATGCCTGGTGTTTTTTCTGCAAGATTTGCTTTTAATGGATATGATTTTACATTTAAACAATTAGAAAATATGTTAAATAATGTTACAAATAAAAAAGCAAAGTTTGTTTGCTGTTTGTGTTTTTACTATGGAAAAAATGAATACAAGCTATACAAAGGGGTTTTAAATGGTAAAATTAAATTTCCTGCCTCTGGTAATAATGGGTTTGGGTATGATCCTATCTTTGTTCCTTATGGATATGATTTATGTTTGGCAGAAATGTCTATAGATGCAAAAAATGCTATTAGTCATAGAAATGCTGCAATAAATAATTTTTTAAATGATATTGAGAATATATGCAATTAGAAAAAAAACATACATCTTTTTACAATAATTTGCTTAAAAATAAAGAGATATCTTTTTATATACATTGGCCTTTTTGTGATATGAAGTGCCCTTATTGTGATTTTAATAGCTATTTTGTAAAAATAATTGAATTTCAAAAATGGGAAAAAGCATTTATAAAAGAGGTTAATAGAGCTTGCAATTTTTTTAAAGAAAGTATAATTAAAACTTTATTTTTTGGTGGTGGTACTCCTTCGTTAATGGAAGTTGATTTAATTGCAAAAATTATTGAATTGGTGAAAAATCATAATAGTAAATTAAATTTTATTGATAAAATAGAAATAACACTAGAAACAAATCCATCTTCGTTTGAAATTGATAAATTTAAAACAATAAAAAATGCAGGGGTAAATAGAATATCTATTGGAGTTCAATCATTTAATGAAGAAAATTTAAAATTTTTGGGTAGAAATCACAATCAAGAAACTGCTAAATTTGCATTGAATCATGCAAATAATATATTTGAAAATGTATCATTTGATTTAATTTGTGGATTAGAAAATCAACCCTTTAGTTTTTTTAAAAAAGATTTAGAAATTGCAAAAAATTATTTTAAAAATCATTTATCTGTTTATCATCTAACAATAGAGCCTACTACTCCTTTTTTTAAAAAACAAGTAAAAATATTAGAAGAAAATTTAGCCTGTGATTTGTTTAAAGAAACTATAAATTTTTTATATAAAGAAAATTTAGTTCAGTATGAAATATCTAATTTTGCTAAAATTAATTGTGAAAGTAAACATAATTTAAATTATTGGAATGGAGGTTCTTATGTTGGGGTTGGTCCTTTAGCTTATGGAAGAATAATTTATTTGAATAATTTTTATGAAACGGTGCAAATAAAAAATCCTAATAAGTGGTTAAATAGTGTTTTAGATGATGATGAAAAAGATTTTTATTATGATAATTCTGTTTTTATAGAGTTTAAAGTAATAGAAAAAAAATCAAGACTAGAAGAAATAATTATGACAAAACTGAGATTAAATAAATTTATGGATGTAGAGCTAGTTGACTTACTTGATAAAAAAATATTAACAGAATTGGAAAATGAAAACTTAATAATAAAAAACAATTTAGGTGAAATTAAATTAACAGTTGAAGGGCAACTTGTTTTAAATAGTATAGTATATAAAATACTTGCTTAAAAATTAAAAAGTTTTTATTCGCTTTCCTTATTGGTTGCTTCTGTTTTATTGTTTTCATCATTTTTTATTTCTTGTGATTCTGGATTTTTTTGATTATTTTCGTCGTAATCTTCTATGTCTTTATCTTTGTTTTCTTTAATATTAGTTGTATTTTGATCGGCATTGAAATTTAAGTTTTCTTTGTTTTCTGTTTCTTGACTTTGAGTGTTAGCTTCTTGAAGATTATTATTAGTATTATTCACTTCTTGAATGTTTTGTTGTTTAATTTCTTTTTTTATAATATTAAAAATAGACAAATCTAAAGAAAATGGATTAGATTTTACAACTCTATAGTCTTTTACTTGAAAAAAATCCGCTTTATCTAAATACTCTACTTCTATGCTTCCACCACTTTGAACTTTTCTTACTTCCATAGATCTTGAAACCAAACCATCTTTTCTTACTCTAAATGGGGAAATTATACCTTCGCTTCTGTATGATGTTAATGCATCTTTTGAAAAATCAAAAATAACATCATTACCTTGATAATATTTTATCATTTTAAAAATCATATTAGCAGCATCGTATCCTGCAAGTGCTAAATTATTAGGCTCTTTGTTATTATAATAATTTTTATATAAAACATAAAAATCTGTATTTTTTACATCTCTCCAAGCAGGATAATATGCACCTTTTAAAATACTTTCTGAATTAATAATTGATGAATTCCAATAGCTATTACCTAAAATAAATATTTTTTTTATGTCTATATCTAAATAGGGTAAATGAACCGCAGCTAACACTGCACTTTTGCCAAAATCTGCAATATATACTGCATCAAAATCTACTTTTGTATTTGGAACAATACTAATTAAATTTTTATTATCATCGTATACCTTTTCATTATTTTTTAGCTTTTTAATAATTTGTTTGTGATTTTTTAATTCATCTTCTGGTATGATTTTTTCAATATATGGAGTTAGATCCCCTATGTTTTGTGGGTATGTTATGTATCTAACTAACTTTAAATCGTTTGCTTTTAAAACTGCATCTATTGTTGATAATGATAAAAATCCGTAATGATTTTCTGGAACTAAAACTGCAACTTTTTTAACTTTTAAATTCTTTTTTGAGTAGTTGATTATCTTTTCTATATCATTTTCTACCAAATAGCCAAAAGTATATGCATTGCTATTTCCTTGGAATATCTCCCTATCATTGGAAAAACTTAAAATAGGTATATTTTTTTTAGATGCTATATCTATTACTTCTTTTGTTGTATCACTTAAAAGTGGTCCTAAAATAACTTCTGCACCGTCTTGAATTGCCTCTTGTGCTACTTGAATTGCTCTTTCTTTTAATCCTAAGGTATCATAAACTTTAATTATTACAGCTTCGTTTTGATTATCTACAAATGCTAAGTAGATTCCATTTAATATACTTTCTGCCTTATCTGAATACTTTCCTGTTAATGGTAATAATACCGCAATTTTTACCTTTTTATTGTATGGAATTTCTGGTCGTTTTTTAAAATCTTCATCAATTTGAATAAATCCTGCTAAACTAACAACTATACTTAAAAAAAATAAGATTAAAATCTTAAAAATAAATTTATTAAATAAAATGTTTGTTAAGTTTGTTTTAATTGTATTTTTATTGTTTGGAAAAATGGATACAAGCATATTTTTTTCTTTTCTTTTGTTATAATTTTTTTATTAAAAACTATTTATTAATAACAATCCTTATTTTGAGACAGCTAAATTATCATAAATTTATAATAATAATATTTTTATAAATTATCAAGTGTAGAATTAAATATTAGTTTAATGTATAATTGTTAGGTTATGATATTGTTTTATTTGGTTGGAAAAATTGTAATTGGAAAAAATTAAAAATAAATTAGAAGAAAATACCCTGTATATTGTGTCTACTCCTATTGGAAATTTAGCAGATATTTCTTTTAGGGCTATTGATGTATTAAAAAATGTTGATGTTATTTTATGTGAAGATACAAGGGTTTCTTTAAAATTATTAAATTTTTATAATATAAAAAATACATTGATGTCTTATACTGACCATGATGAAAAAAAAATTCCTTTAATTATTGAAAAATTTAAAAATGGTGAAAAATTTGCTATAGTTAGTGATGCTGGAACCCCATTGATATCTGATCCTGGGAGTTATTTAGTTAAAAAATGTAAAGAAAATAATATAAAAATTACCCATATCCCTGGGGCATGCTCTTTGATATCTGCTCTTGTGATTAGTGGTGTTTGTGATGGAAATTTTTTATTTGGTGGTTTTATGCCTTCTAAAAAAAATGAGATTAAAAATACCCTAAACAAATTTAAATCATTAGATGTAAACTTGGTATTCTTTTTATCTCCATACAAAATAGATAAAACAATTGATGTTATGATTGAACTTTTAGGTGAAAATGCTGAAATTACGATGGTAAAAGAAATTACTAAAATTTATGAAACTACTATAACAGATTCTTTAAAAAATATTAAAAAATATTTTAGTGAAAAATCTAATAAAGGTGAATTTGTTTTAATCTTTAAAACAAATCAGCAGACAAAACAATATTCACTAGAAGAAATAAAAGAAACAATAATACAAGAATTAAAAAATAAAAATGTAAATTTGGTAGCTAAGGAATTAAGTTTAATTTATAATATAAAAAAAAGTTTAATTTATGACTTTATTATAAAAAATAATTTACAACAATAGGTTAATTTATTATGGGGCTTGTTTCATCTTATTATAAGGGGATAATTTTTGAAATATTTGCAATTATTTATTTGTTGATTAAGGGATATAAAATTGTAAAAACTAATTATAAAACTAAAGTCGGTGAAATAGATATTATAGTTAAAAAAAATAATGTTGTTGTTGCGGTTGAAGTAAAAAAAAGAACAACGATAGATATAGCAATGGAAGCAATATCTGAAAAACAAAAAAATAGAATTTCTAGTGCATTTTTATATTTTTTAAAGGTAAATCCTACTTATTGCAATCATAACTATAGGTTTGATGCAATTTTAATAGCAGGTATTAAGCTTATACATATTAAAAATGCTTGGCTTTTTAAAAACAAAAGGGAGTATTAACCGTGGTAAATGTGGTAAATAAAAAATATAAAATAGGGTTTCAAATGAATCCTATTGGGGAATTAAATTTAAAAACCGACACAACCATTAGAATAGTTGAAAATTATTTTAAAAATGGAAATGATGTTTTTTTATTTCAACCAAATGATGTTTTTTTAGAAGAAAATCAAATTTTTGCATTTGTTAGAAAAGTTATATTTGTAAAATCTAATGCTAATTTAGAAATTTTTGATATTATTTTAGCTGATGAAATAAAAATTGAATTAAAAGATATGGATATTATTTGGATAAGACAAGATCCTCCTTTTGATATGAATTACATAACCTCTACTTTTTTATTAGAAAAAATTGAAAATGATGTTCTTATTTTAAATAATCCTTCTGCTATTAGAAACTCCCCTGAAAAAATTATGGTAACTAATTTTAGTGACTTAATGCCAAAAACATTGATAACAAAAAATTCTAATTCTATTGATGACTTTTGTAATAAAAATGGGGTGTGTGTGATAAAACCTCTTTATTCTAAGGCGGGTGATTCTGTTTTTATTTTAGATAAAAATGATAAAAATTATAAATCAATATTAGAATACTTTTTAAATAAATATCAAGAGCATGTTGTTGTGCAAAAATTAATAGAAAATGTATCCTTAGGTGATAAAAGAATTATGTTACTTGATGGTGAAATTCTTGGGGTTGTTAACAGGGTTCCTAAAAAAAATAGTGTAATCTCTAATTTAGCATTCGGTGGGGTTGCTGAAAAATGTGAGTTAAGTGAAAAAGATATTATTATTTGTGAAAAAATAAAATATAAACTTAAAGAACTTGGATTGTTTTTTGTGGGTATAGATGTAATTGATGGTATGATTACTGAAATAAATGTAACCTCCCCTACTGGAATTGTTTCTTATTTTAATTTAACAAAAGAAAATAAAGTTATTGATATTGTGGAGGCAACTTACAAAAAATTAGAAGAATTTAGGAAAAAATAAAAAATGATAACTAGAATTGAAACAATAGCTTTTGAAGGTATTGAGATAAAATCTGTTGATGTGCAAGTTCATATTAGTGATGGGTTGCCTTGTTTTAATATTGTTGGGCTTCCTGATAAAACAGTTGGTGAAAGTAGGGAAAGACTTCGATCTGCTTTTTCTGCTATTGGGCTTTCTTTACCTTTAAAAAGAATTATTGTTAATTTATCTCCTGCGGATTTAATTAAAGAAGGGAGTCATTTTGATTTACCAATTGCAATTGCTATTCTTGCTAATATGGGGGCAATTGATATTGAAAGTATTTGTGATTTTGTTGCAGTTGGTGAAATTGCTCTTGATGGAATTATAAAAGAAACAAATGGTGTTTTTGCTGCCTCTATATTTGCAAATTCTAAAACTAAAGGATTAATATTTCCTTATCATCAAATTAATGAAGTTAAATGGTTAAATAATAAAATTGAGTTGCTTCCTGTAAAAAGTTTGATGAATGTTATTAATTATTTTAAAGGCAATTATATTGTTAA
>JBIIMR010000060.1:0-6620 GCA_044337895.1 Alphaproteobacteria bacterium | reverse complement strand
TTGCTTCTTCTAGCCCTTTTATTTTACAGATGTGTATTGATGATTACAAACCTTTGCTTGGAGCTGCATTAATTTCTGTAAATATTGAAAGTAATGCAATTACTTTGGTAGGTATCCTTTCGGCAAAACTTACAAAAGAGATAGAAAAAAATAAAAAAATAGATGTCAATCTTATTATACCTGCTTCTTCTATGTATTTAAAAAATAACCAAAATAATTTAGTTAATATGGATAACTAAAAGGTTTAATTATCCATATAAAATTTATATACTATACTAATATAAATAGTGCTTTCTATTAATGTTTGTTTAAAAGAACTATATTCATCTGTATATCTTTTGCTATATGCGGTTGATCCTATGTTGTATCCTACTGCTGTATCAAAATGTTTGGATATACGATATGTAACACCAAAACCACCTGTCATGTATAAATCTGGAACTGTTAATGCCTCTGCACTAATATAGTTATATCCTAGTCCTAGACCAAATTTATAGTAGAAAATAAAAGCTTGATTTTTGGTTAAATAGAATAAATCATGCTTAATATTAAAAGTAGCATAACTAGAATATATTGATGAATTGGTGTTTGCATTCGTAACTTCTTTATCATTAATTGTTTTGGAATAATGGGTTCCTTGACCGAAATTAAACTCAAAAGATAACCCTAATTTTTGATTAAAATAACCTAAAATATAGTTTTGATTCATCTCTAATAAATTAAATGAGGATCTTTGTTTAGCTTTATTTAATTGGTTAATTTGGGTATCGTAACTGAATGTTGTTTTATAAAATTTTGAGAAAAAATCAAAAGTAAGATTAAACTGAAAATATGTATAATCTTGCAAAACTAAATCGCTTCTTAATTTATATGGAACGATTCTTTTGCTTTCTATACTTTTTTCTTTTCTTAATTCTTTACTACTTTTTTTAATGGTTGTTTTTTTTGATTGTGGTTGTGGTTGTTCTGTTGGAGTTGGTTGTGTTTGTGGTTGTGTTTGTGGTTGTGGTTGTTCTGTTGGAGTTGGTTGTGTTTGTGGTTGTGTTTGTGGTTGTGGTTGTTCTGTTGGAGTTGGTTGTGTTTGTGGTTGTGGTTGTTCTGTTGGAGTTGGTTGTGTTTGTGTTTGTGGTTGTTCTGTTGGAGTTGGTTGTGTTTGCTCTGTGGGAATTGGAGTTATGGATGTGTTAGAATCTTCTACAGCTTTTACAAAAGAAACACTATAAAGATTAACTATATTGATAATAAATACAAATAAAAATATCTTAACTATACTATTTAATCTATACATTAAGGGCACTCACAAAAAACTTATTATTAATTGGCGGACAGAGAGGGATTCGAACCCTCGATGGGTTTTTAAGACCCATACTCCCTTAGCAGGGGAGCGCCTTCAGCCACTCGGCCATCTATCCTTTTTTGTTATTATTTTATATTTTATAATATTATAATTATTACTGGTAAAATATAGAAACTCTTATAATTTTAATGTAATTAATAATTTTTAGCAACAATATAAAATCAAATATATAAAAAAAAATTAATTTATTTGTAAATTTTAGTGTTTAATAACTTATTTACCAAGTCTGGATTTGCTTTCCCTTTACTTAATTTCATTACTTGCCCTACAAACCAAGGCAATAATCTATCTTTACCCGCAATAATTTCTGCAACTTTATCTTTATTTTGAGAAATAACATCATCAATAATTTTTTCAATCTGATTACTATCTGTAATTTGGGTTAATCCTTTTTCTGCTACAATTAAAGCAGGATCTCTAATGTCTTGATTCTCATATATGATTTCTAAAATTTCTTTTGCTATTTTCCCAGAAATGATATTTTGTTCAATTAAGCTAACTATTAATCCTATTTGTTTAGCACTAACCTTACTTTCTGTGATTTTAAGATTATCTTTGTTTAGCATTGCAAAAAGATTTGTAATAATCCATGCAGATGTAATTTTAGGATTATTATTATATTTGATTGCTTCTTCAAAAAAATCTGCATATTGTTTATTATTACTTAAAATATCTGCATCATCTTTTGATAGCCCATAACTTGTAATATATCTTTGTTTTTTTTGGGTTGGTAACTCTTTAATGCTCAATTTAATAGAATTTATATAAGAATCATCTATTTTTAAAGGAAGCAAATCTGGATCTCTAAAATAACGATACCCGCCAGATTCTTCTTTTTTTCTTAAGCTATATGTTTGCGATGTTGTAGAATTAAATAGTTTTGTTTCTTGCTTAACTTCTAGTCCTTTTTCCCAAGTTTTTATATGTTCTCTTGCTTCAAAATCTATTGCTTCTATGATAAACTTAATAGAATTAACATTTTTTACTTCAGTTCTAGTTCTAAGCCCTGTTTCACCTTCTTTCCTTACTGAAATGTTAATATCGCATCTCATTGATCCTTCTTCCATGTTTCCATCGCATGTTCCTAAATATCTTACTAAATTTCTTAAAGTTGTTACATAACTTGTAACTTCTTCTTTTGAAAACATTTCTGGTTCGCTCACAATTTCCATTAAACCTACCCCTGCTCTGTTTAAATCTATAAAACTTTTATTTGGGTGATGATCGTGCAATAATTTACCTGCATCTTGTTCTATATGGAGTCTGTTTATTGGGATTTTTTTAAAGCCGTTTTGTAACTCAATTTCTAAAAATCCTTTTTCCATTATAGGTTTATAAAACTGGGTAATTTGGTATCCTGTTGGAAGATCTGGGTAAAAATAACTTTTTCTGTCAAAATATGAAGTATTGTTAATTTGCCCGTTTAAAGCTAATCCTGTTTTCACTGCTTGTTCTACACAAAAAGAATTTAAGTGGGGAAGAATCCCTGGTAAGCCTGCATCTAAAAAAGTTACTTGGGAGTTTGGTTCTCCTCCATAAATAGCAGAAGAAGATGAAAATAATTTAGATTGTGATAAAATTTGGCAATGAACCTCTAATCCTATAACAATTTCCCAATTTGATTTTTCACCTTTTATAATATATTTTTCCATAATCTTACCTTTATTTTTATGTTATATTTTTTGTAATAAATAATTTTTAAACTATTAAGCTTTTGGCATGGTCTGAAATAAAATTTAATCCTATTTCTTTTTCTATTAAGTTTGCAACATTATACATTAATGATTCTGTAAAATAATTGCCCATTAGTTGAATAGAAAGTGGTAAATTATTTTGTGATATGCTGATTGGCATGCTTAAAGCTGGAATTCCTGCTAAATTTGCTGGAACTGTAAAAATATCACTATAATATACTGCAATTGGATCTGTTGGCATTTCATTAAGTTTAGTTGCCTCTGTTGGTGTTGTTGGGGTTAATATTATATCTACGATTTTATAAGCATTAATAAAGTCTTTTGCTATTAAATTTCTAACTTTTGCTGCTTTGATGAAATTATGATAGTTTTCTTCCATTAAATTGTAAGTTCCTATCATTATTCTTCTTTTGACTTCTTCTTGCCAACCATCTTTTCTTGATTTTTTATAAACATCCTCTAAGGTTTCGCCGTTTGATCTATTTCCATAGCGAATACCGTCGTATCTTGCTAAATTTGAAGAAGCTTCTGATGGTGAAATAATATAATAAACTGGTAAAGCATATTCTGTGTGGGGTAAGGATATTTCTATAATTTCTGCTCCTAAGGATTTTAGGATATCTTGTGTTTTTTGCCAAGTTTTTAAAATTTCTTTATCTAGTTTGTCTGAGTAGTATTCTTTTGGAATTCCTATTTTTAAACCTTTGATAGATTTATTGAGTTCTTTTGTATAATCTTTTGATTGGTTTTTAATTTGGGTAGAATCTTTGTTATCATAAAAAGCCATGTGGGTTAGGAGGAGTGCATTATCCTCTACTGTTCTTGTCATTGGTCCTGCTTGATCTAGGGATGATGCAAATGCGATTATTCCATATCTTGAGCATAATCCGTATGTTGGTTTCATTCCTACTATACCTGTGAATGCTGCGGGCTGGCGGATTGACCCTCCTGTGTCTGTTCCGAGTGCTGCTGGTGCAATGTATCCTGCTACTGCTGCTGCTGATCCTCCTGAGCTTCCTCCTGGGATGTAATCTTGATTGTCTTTTCCTTTCCATGGTGAAATAACTGGCTTAAAATAACTTGTGGTATTGGTTGATCCCATTGCAAATTCATCCATATTTAATTTACCTAAAACAACCATTCCATCTTCATTAATTAATTTATTGGTTATACTGGATTCATAAGGTGGAATAAAATTAGATAAAAAATGTGATGCATTGGTTGTTTTTATTCCCTTGGTTAAATATATATCTTTTATGCCTAGTGGAATTCCATCTAAATTGCTTTTTGCTTGCCCTTGTTCTCTTCTTTTGTCGCTTTCTAATGCTTGATTTTTTGCTATGTCTAAGGTTAAAGTAATATATGCATTTAGATTTTTGGATTTATTAATTGAATTTTCGTAGGTGAGAAAAATTTCGTTGGAAGAAAATTCTTTATTGTTTAATCCCTTTGATAGCTCTGTTAAAGTTTTAGTTAAAAGGTTTGTCATTTTATTTGTTTATCCTTTGTTTTAATTTATTAAAAAATCTTTAAATTTTATTGATTTTTATTCTATTACCTTTGGCACAGTAATAAAAACATCTTCTTTATGCTGTGTATTTTTTAAAATTAAATCTTGCATATTTCCTTCTGCTATTTTATCTTCTCTTAAATTAATTAAAGTTGATTGGAATAACTCTAATGGGTTAAAAATAGGTTCTATTCCTTCTGTGTCTAGCTTATCTAATATGCTAAACCAGTTTATCATGTTGTCTATACTTGTTGCCATCTTTGATTTAATATCTGAGTCAATCTCTATTTGGGTTATACTAGATAATTCGTTTAGTAAATCTTCTTTTGTTTTGTTTATCATGATATTTAATTTTTATATCCTTGTAATAAATATTATATTTATATGTTATAATTCATATTATTAATGAATGTTAATTATATAATAAAAATTGTGGTTATGATAGTAGAAAATTTAGTAGAATTAAAAAACATTTGGATAAATAAAAATATCAAAAAACATATGGTTATGGGGCTTGATGTTAGTAAAAATAAAATTGGTGTAGCTTTAAGTGATGAAAATCTAATACTTTCTTTTCCCTATAAAGATATTATTAGAACAAAAGCTAATAAAGATTATTTAGAAATATTAAAAATATTTAAAGAAAAAAATATATCAACAATTGTTGTTGGGTATCCATTATTTTTAGATGGGGGTTTTTCCCCTAGATGTAAATCTATTTTAGATTTTTGTGAAGGATTATTAAAATTAGAAAATATTGATATTTATTTACAAGATGAAAGATTTTCTACTAATTTTGTAAAAAATAATTTAAAAAAAATTGATAAAAAAAATAATTATCATGATAGTATAGATTCAAAATCTGCTAGTTGGTTTTTGCAAATATTTATAGATAAATTAAAAAATAAAATATAAAATCTAGGAATAAATTATGGATATTTTAATATGTATTTTAGTTAGTTATTTCATCGGTTCTATACCTTATGGGCTTTTGTTAGTAAAAATTTTTAAGGGGGTTGATATTAGAACAGTGGGGTCTAAAAATATCGGTGCTACAAATGTTTTAAGGGCAGGATACAAAACTTTGGCAGTGTTTACTTTATTATTTGATTTATTAAAGGGTGTTTTTGCTGTGTTAATATTTCAAAAAATATATGTGATGGAAATGGGTTATTTAGCTGGAATGTTTGCTATTTTAGGGCATAACTTTAGTGTTTGGTTAAAATTTAAAGGTGGGAAAGGTGTTGCTACATCTTTGGGAACTATTTGTGCTGCTAATCCTTTAATAGGGTTTTTAGCGATTGCTACTTGGTTGCTATTTGCATTTTTATTTAAGTATTCATCTTTAGCTGCTATTTTATCTTTTTTATCTACAAATATTTATGCTTATTTGCTATATAAAAACTCACAAGAATTTATTATATTAATTTCATTTACTATATTTATTGCTATGCTTGTTGTTATTACACATAGGAAAAATATTTTACGATTAATAAAACAAGAAGAAACAAAAATAAAATTTTAAAATTATGCATGAAACAAATTATAACGATTTAGTTAATATTGTTAGACTTATTAGGTCTGAAAATGTTGGTCCTATCACTTTTTTTAAATTAATAGAAAAATTTGGAGATTTTAAAGAAGCGATAGATTCTATTCCTAGTTTGGTAAAAAATGCAGGGAAAAATAAAATAAATATTTTTAGCGAATCTATGGCAAAAAAAGAAATAGACTTGCATCTTAAAAATAATGTTAAAATTATTACATATAAAGATTCATTTTATCCTCCTTTATTAAAAAAAATTGAAGATCGCCCTCCTTTAATATTTTGCAAGGGTAATTTACAATTTTTAAAAAAAATATCGGTTGCAATTGTAGGATCAAGAAATGCATCTTTGCTTGGAAGGAATACCTCTTTTAAAATTGCAAAAGAATTAAGTGAAAATGGTTTTTTGGTTGTATCTGGGCTTGCTAAAGGAATTGATAGGGAAGCACATTTGGGTGCAATTAATAAGGGAACTGTTGCTTTTTTGGGTGGAGGAATTGATTCTATTTATCC
>JBIIMR010000059.1:0-6647 GCA_044337895.1 Alphaproteobacteria bacterium | reverse complement strand
TGATAATTGTGGAGGGTTATTCTTTGTATTTACTTGAATATGTGCTATCTGCGGTTCTAACTATAATTTTAGATCCTACTTCTACATGGGTTGGAACCATAACTTTTACACCATTGCTTAGGATTGCAGGTTTGTTAGAAGATGATGCGGTTTGACCTTTAATAACAGGTTCTGCCTCTATAACCTCTAAGATTACTGTGGTTGGAAGAATGATTCCTACTGGTTCTTCTCCACAAAATTCTATTTCTAGGTTAATGCTTTCTATTAAATATGGAATTTGTTCAGTAGGGATTCTATTTTCTTTTATATAAATTTGATCAAAGGTTTCATTGTTCATAAAAACAAAACTATCATTTTCTTTATAAAGCATTTGGCATTTTAATTTATCTATGTATGCTTTTTCTAAATCTTCTTCTGTTCTAAATTTAAGATCAAACTTTGTGCCATTAACTATATCTTTGCAAATTGTTACAGCGAAAGCTCCGCCTTTTCCTGGTTTAACAAAATCCACAGATACTACTCTTAGTAATTTATTATTGTGGGTAAAAATATCTCCAATATTGAGATTTCCTGCTTGAACTTTAGACATCTTTGTTTTAAATCCGTATTTTATTGGTTAATTAATTTAATAAATGGCGGAAGAAGAAGGATTCGAACCTCCGTTAGATTTAACTCTAAACACGATTTCCAATCGTGCACCTTAAGCCACTCGGTCATTCTTCCTGTTAAAATTGAAATTACATAATAGCATAAAAAAAATATAAAAAAAATATAAAAAATTAGGGGATGAAAATTATCCACCCCCTAAATGATAAATTAATCTAAATTTAGATTATGCTTTCATTAATACTAATGCAGTGTCTGACATTCTGTTTGAAAATCCCCATTCGTTATCATACCAAGAAACTATTCTAATGAAGTTTCCATCTATGATTTGGGTTTGGGTTAGATCAAATGTTGAACTGTTAGGGCAATGATTAAAATCAACTGATACTAATGGTTCGTTGTTTGTTCCAAGGATACCTTTTAAGTAAGTTGTAGATGCTGCTTTAATCGCATTGTTGATATCTTCTGTTGAAGCGGATTTTTTAGCAATAAATTTAAAATCAATTAAAGAAACATTTGGAGTAGGAACTCTTATTGCTGAACCATCTAATTTACCTTTTAATTCTGGTAAAACTAATCCTACTGCTTTTGCTGCTCCTGTTGAAGTTGGAATCATTGAAAGGCTTGCTGCTCTTGCTCTTCTTAAATCTTTATGGAAAATATCTAAAGTAGGTTGATCCCCTGTGTAGGAATGAACTGTTGTGCAATAACCTCTTTCTATACCAAATTCTTTATGTAAAACATGTGCTACTGGTGCTAAACAATTTGTTGTGCAAGAAGCATTGGAAACAATTAAATCACTGGATTTAATTTTATCATGATTTACCCCGTATACAACTGTTATATCTGCATCTTCACTTGGTGCGGAAATTAAAACTTTTTTTGCTCCTGCTTGTAAATGTAGGGATGCTTTTTCTTTTGAAGTGAAAATACCTGTGCATTCGTATACTAAGTCAATATTCAATTCTTTCCAAGGTAGATTTTTAGGGTCTCTTTCTGCGGATACTTTTATTTCTTTACCATTTACTTTAATTCCTGTATCTGTTGCTTCTATTGTGCCTGGAAAAATACCGTGAACTGAATCGTATTTTAAAAGGTGTGCATTAACTGCAGAAGAACCTAAATCGTTGATTGCTACTATTTCTAATCCTTGTCTTGGGTTTTCTATCAATGCTCTTAAGGTTAATCTACCTATTCTACCAAATCCGTTAATTGCTACTCTTATTGTCATTATGTTTCTCCTTTAATTTTTAGTATTTAAATTAAATTAAATTATTAGTTATTTTAAAACTAATAAAATAATAACATTTTTTTTATTTATTGTATAATACAATTAGTTTTTAAATTTTTTTAAAATTTTATTAAGGATATTGTTATTTTGTGATATAATTTTTAATATGGATTTATTAATTGTTATTATAAATTTATTATGGTGTATTTATTAGGAATTTTTTTAAATAGGTGGTTTTTTGTGGTTTATTCGTTGAAAAAAGCATTGCAAGAGTTGGATGATGTAGCTAATTTAATTACTAACTTAGATGATAAAATTAAAAATAAAAAAATTAAAAATATGATGCCTGATTTTTTTTTAGATGAAAAACAGAGTATTGAGAATAAAAATTTTGAAAAAAATAAAGAAATTACAAATGAAAATCATTCTTTAAAAGAAAAAATTTTAGAGGTTGAAAAACTTTTACAACTTGAAAAAGAAAAAAATGAATCGCTTGCTAATCAAAATGAAAATTTACAAAATAAAAATCAAGAATTGATTGAAATATTAACAAAAGTTTCTGAATATATGGGAATTGTAATTGAGGGAATAGAGGAAAAAATATGAGTCTTGTGGATGTAGAAATAAATTCTAAAATGTATAAAATATCTTGTGAGGATGGTGAAGAAGCTATTTATAAAAAAATTGCAGTTGAACTTAATAATAAGATTAATATGATAAAAGAAGAAAATCCAATACTATTTATGACCTTTAGTGAAGAAAAACTATTTATGTCTTTAGCTTTAATGGTAACTGCTGAAAATATAGAGTTGCAAGGTAAAATAAATCATGATAATATCAAAAAGAGTTCTTTACAAGTGGAAGAGTTAAATTTATTAGGTAATAAAATTTCTTTGATTAAAAGTTTAGTTAATAAAATTAACATGTAAATTAAAAGGACTTTGTAGCTGGAAAATAGGTTAGTTTTTATAGTTCAACGAGCCGATAAATTTTTTTTTAAAAAACTGTCTCTGAATAGTGCCGTGGCACTTTTTATATGGTTTAAGATTGCTTGTGAGGGCTAGTCTTGAAGTAAGGACGACGATTTTTTGGCTACGAATATTGTTATAAATAAACTGTAAGTTAAATAATGAAAATACTTTTTTGTGGTGATGTAGTTGGTAAAAATGGGAGAGATGTAGTTTTTAAATATTTACCAAAATTAAAAAAACACTTAGATATTGATATGGTGGTTTTAAATGGTGAAAATTCTGCACATGGGTTTGGAATAAATCCTGATATAGCGGATTTCTTTTTTAAAAATGGGGTGGATGTTATTACCCTTGGTAATCACTCGTTTGATCAACAAATAATTGTTGAATATATTAATAATAATCCTAGTAAAATAATTAGGCCGTTAAATTATAAAAATGATATGGCAGGTAGTGGTTTTTGTGTTATAACATTAAAAAATAATTTAAAAGTTTTGGTTGTTAATTTGATGGGAACTCTTTTTATGGGAGATAGGATTGCTTTAAAAAATCCATTTTATGAAATAGAAAATCTTCTTAATACATATGTTTTGGGGAAAAATATTAATGCTATTGTGGTGGATTTTCATGCTGAAGCTACAAGTGAAAAAAATGCTATTTTACATTTTTTGCAGGGTAAAGTTTCTATGATATGTGGCACACACTCCCATATACCAACCTTAGATTTTAGAATTAAAAATGGAACCGCATACCAAACTGATGTTGGTATGTGTGGAAATTATGATTCTGTAATTGGGATGAATAAAGAAGCATCTTTAGGTAGATTTTTAGATTTATCTAAAAAATTGCGACTTTCTCCTGAAGAAGGGGATGCAAACTTTTGTGGAATTTATGTAGAAATAAATGATTCTACGGGGCTTGCAACTTATTGCTATCCTGTTATACTTGGAAATTTATTACATAACTTTATGCCTTATTCATTGAAAATAAAGTGGGAGGAATAAATCTAAAATGTTTAAACTCTTTGATGGCAATGATTCATATGGGATGATAACTAAGGTTTTTCATTTTCTTAGATTATTTTTTCTGTTAGCAATATATTTTTGTGTGTATTCTGATAACTTAATTGGGGTTTATTTTTTTAAATATCATAAACTTCTTGGAATGGTATTTTTTGTAATAATGGTGTTAAATGTGGTGTGGAGAATTTTAAATAAATGTCCTAAATCAAAAGCTGCATCTGTAATAGAACATAATGTAGAATATATTGTATTTTTTTGTATATATCTGTTATTAATGGTAATTCCTTTGCTGGGGCTTTTAGCTCATTATAACTATGGCAATGAAGTTGTTTTTGATATTTATCATTTAGAGTTTGTAAATAATTTTGTTGAAAATGTAATTGGAGCTCATCCTACAATTTTTAGGTCTGTTATGGGATTTTTTCATAAAATTTTTGCTAAGTATTTGATTTTAATGTTAATTGGAATACATGTTTTTGCTGTTTTGTTTTCTATTATTATTAGAAAAAATACAAAATTAAAAGATATGTTTTAAAATAAGAATGTTTTTTTTCTGTGTTTTTGTTAATACTTTGTGTATAATGTTTATGTAAATTAATAAATAATTGGAGACTTAATAATAAAAATGGCAGGACATTCTAAGTTTAAAAATATCATGCATAGGAAAGGTGCACAAGATAAAAAAAGAGCAAAAATATTTACTAAAATAGGTAGGGTAATAACTGTTGCTGTAAAATTAATGGGACCTGATTCTGAAAGTAATCCTAGATTAAGGCTTGCTTTATTAGAAGCTAGGGAAGTTAATATGCCTAAGGATATTATTGATAGGGCAATTAAAAGGGCAACTGGAAATATTGATAATGCTAATTATGAAGAAATTAGGTATGAAGGTTATGCTCCTTTTGGGGTTGCTGTAATTGTTGAAGCTTTAACGGATAATAGAAATAGAACCGCTCCTGAGGTAAGGCATGCTTTTACTAAATATAGTGGATCTTTGGGTGAAACTGGTAGTGTTGGATTTTTGTTTGATAGGGTTGGCTTGATTGTTTATGAAAATACATCTAATAGTGAATTTGAAAATATATTTGAAAAAGCAATAGAGTTGAATGCAATTGATGTTGAATTTGAAGATGGTGACTCTATGATTTATACGAATATTAATGATTTACATTCTATAACTAATGATTTAAAAAATGTTTTAAAAAAAGATTGCAATAGCAGTAGTTTAATTTTTAAAGCTAAAAAAGATTTAATGATTACAATTAATGATGTAGAACAGGCAACAAGTATATTAAAATTGATAGATTTGTTAGAAGATAATGATGATGTTCAAAAGGTTTATACGAATTTAGATGTTTTGGAAAATGTTTTAGAAAAGATTGAAATGTAATGAAAATTATAGGAATTGATCCTGGATTGAATTTTACAGGTTTTGGGATTATTGACTATAATAAAGGAGCTTTAGAGTATTTATTTGCAGATGTAATTACTACCAGTGTAAAAGATAGTATTGAAATTAGGTTAGCTAAAATATTTAGTTCATTAGATTTAATATTAAAGGAGTATAAAGTTGAAAACTGTGCTTTGGAAAATGTTTTTGTAAACTCTAATAATGAAAGTAGTTTGAAGTTAGGATCTGCAAGGGGTGCTGCTATTGTGGCGGTTGGGGTTAATTTAATACCAATGTTTGAATATGCTACTAATTTTGTAAAAAAAGCAGTAACAGGAAAAGGACATGCATCAAAAGAACAGGTTAAATATATGGTTAAAATGTTACTTCCTAAATGTAAAATAACTAAATATGATGTTTCTGATGCTTTAGCTGTTGCAATAGCACATGGAAGTATGGTTGACTATAATAATAAAATAGCTAAATATTAAAAAATAAAATATATAAACTAAATTTAAGGGTGCTGTTTAAATGATTGCTTTTTTAAAAGGTAAAATAGAATTTTTTGAAGATGATTTTGGAATTATTAATGTTTCTGGAGTTGGGTATCTTGTATACTTTAATAATAGGGATAGATTAACATTGCAAACAAATATTGAATATGGAATATTTATAGAAACACAAGTAAGGGAAGATAGTATTTCTTTATTTGGATTTTTAAATTTGGAAGATAAAAATATATTTAATATTTTAAAGCTTGTGCATGGGGTTTCTGCTAAAATAGCTATGGCAATACTTGGGGTGTATCAGGCTAATCAAATTGTTTATTCTATTTTAGAAGAAGATAAAAATATATTTAAAAAAGTTGCAGGAGTGGGAGATAAATTAGCAAATAGAATTGTTCTGGAATTGAAAGATAAAGTAAAAAAATTTAATAATTTTGCAAATATTAAAATTCCAGAAAATAAAAAAAATATAACTTTAAAAGAAAATAAAATAGAAGATGAAGCTTTGTTAGCTTTATTAAGTTTGGGATACTCTGATAATGATTCTAAAAAAGCTTTGATTTATGTTTATAATAGCTTTTTAGAAAAAAATAAAACAGAATATAGTGTGCAAGAAATTATTAAAGAAGCTTTGTTTTACTTTAATAATAAATAAAAAATATAAATTATAAATTAAAGAATGTTGGTAATGGTTTATGAAAAATATAACTAGAGAAGAACTTAATCCTGTAATGATGGATGAATCTTTTGATAAGGATAATAGTTTGCGACCTATTTTATTAAATGATTTTATTGGGCAAAATAAAATTAAAGAGAATTTAAAAATATTTATAGAATCTGCTAAAAAAAGAAAAGTTCCTTTGGATCATGTTTTGGTTTATGGTCCTCCTGGGCTTGGTAAAACAACAATATCTCAAATTA
>JBIIMR010000058.1:0-6713 GCA_044337895.1 Alphaproteobacteria bacterium | reverse complement strand
TCCTGGTGTTTCTAATAGGATTAAACTTGTGTGAAACACTTTTAAGGGTTTTATTAATCTGTGGCAATAAGATGTTGTATGAATTAATAACTGCTGATATTGTGTTGTAATTTTGATTTGTTTTTTTTATGTTATTAAAATAAATTCCAGATTCTTCTGCTATTTCTTTTAACCCACCCTCTGCTGTGCTAATTACAATACATCCTGCTAAATAACCTTCTAATGCGATTAATCCAAATGGTTCTTTTGTAATGGTTGGAACTAATAAAATTTTAGAGTTTTGCAAAATTGTAAATACATCTTTATTTGCTAAATTGTAATAAATTTCTAATTTTTTTGATAATATCTGTTGATAAAACATATTTTTTAATAATTTATCTACTTCACATTGCTGTTTAATGTTATTATTAAAAAAAGATAACATAAAAATTACTTTGTATTTAGGATGTGTTTTTAAAACTTTATTTAAAGCGGGTAAAATTTGAAAGAATCCTTTATATGTGGTTGGTTTACCTGCATAACAAATGATGTTACCTTTTTTATATGATTTATTTAATTGAGTAGCTTTTATATGCCCGTATGTGTTATAAACTGTTAAAAATTTTTTATGATAATTATTGTATTTTTTTTTTAATTCACTGCAAACATGGTTGCTAATGCAGTATACACTATGTATATACTTTAAATACATAAACTCTATAAATTTTCTGTATAATAAAAATTTCTCTTTAAAGTTGTTAACTAAATATGCTCCATGTTTGATTAATGATACTTTTTTATGGGTTTTTTTAGCTATAAAAACTGCCAATAGTAAATCCTGATGAACTTCTATTAAATCTAAGGGGATTGAATTTACTAACTTTAAAACTTCATTATAATATTGTTGTTTATTTGTATTTTGAGGGGTTAATAATATGTTATGATATTTTATGGGAGTGTTTGTAAATCTTGAAATTACTGTAATATGATGGGTGCTGTTTGTTATATAAGGTAGACCTGCTAATACGACTGGTTTTGTTCTTTCTTTGGAAAATATATTATTGTATGGGAAAATTACGGCAATATTCATGGTGATCAATATTCATGGTGATTCTTTGGTTATTTTTGATAAATCCATTTAGAAGATTTAGTTTCTAAATATCTAAAAATGTTAATAAAAATAAAATTTATAACTAAATAAAAACAAGCAGAAACAATAAAGGGTTCTAAAAATGAGTATGTTTGACTCCGAATCTGAGACATAATTGCTGTGATATCCATAATTGTTATGGTTGATGCGAGGGATGATGCTTTTACTAGGGCTATTGCTTCGTTACTATATACTGGTAAAGTGTAGGAAAATATTTGTGGAATGATGATTCTTTTTAAAATAATAGGTTTATTCATTCCAAGTGCAATACCTGCTTGAATTTGCCCCTTAGGTATGCTGTTTAATCCGCTTTTTATCATTCCTATACTATATGCTGAAGAATTTAAAATGAGTGCTAAGATAGCATAAAAAAATGGATTTAAAAGTAAATCTACTAAAAAGCTATCTTGATTATTAATATCAATAAAATTAGAGACAATATCTCCTAAACCATAATAAATTAAAAATAATTGTAAAAAAAATGGGGTTCCCCTGAAAAAGAAAATATAAGCATTTATAATATTTTTTATAAAAAATATTCTTTGTAAATAAAGAAGGATTATACCTAATAATAATCCCCCAAATAGTGAAAATATTACCATTGTAAGGGTTATGGGAATACCTTTTAATATAGTAAAAAAAGATTCTAATAAAAGAGTTATATTCATTTTTGTTATTACCTGTTATTAATAAAGGGGCTTTTAAGGGCGAGTTTATGGAAAAATATATTAAATATGTATGTTAAAATTAAATAAATTAAACCTGCATAAAAATATAATAAAAATGGTGATTGGGTAGCATTTACTGCAAAGTTTGTGATACTTAAAAGTTCTTTAATTCCAATAATAGAAAGTAATGAAGTATCTTTAACTGCTAATAAAAAAATATTATTAAAATTATTAATTCCATAAGCAATTGTTTGGGGAATAAGGATTCTTAAAAAAATAATTTTATTAGGCATGCCTAAGGCTATTGCACCTTCTATTTGCCCTTTAGGGATAGATAAATAAGCTGCCCTTATTACTTCTGCTGAATATGTTCCTGAGATTAGTGATAAGGCAAATATCGCTATAAAAATATTACTAACTAAACTAGATTTAATGTTAAACAGATGGAATAAAAAATTAGAAAAAGATGCTCCTCCATAAAATATTAAGTATATAACCATTAACTCTGGTAAACTACGAATAATTACTGTATAAAAATTACTAATTAATTTTAAGAAACTATTTTTTGAAAAATAAAAGATATTGGATAATATTCCAATTATTAAACCTAAGAAAAAAGATACGATGCTAAATCCTATTGTTGCCAATGCTCCTTTTAAAAGCTGAGGTGTCCATGCAAATATGATTTCTAACATTATAAAAAAATCCTTTAAATATAAAATATTTATTTATTTACAGATATAGAAACATCTGTTTTAAAATACTTTATAGATAAATTTTTAATAAAACCATCTTCTATCATTGATTTGAGTGCTGAGTTAATTTTATTTAATAATTCTTGATTCTCTTGATTTATACCAATTGCTATTCCTTTACCAAAAACATCACTGTCTTTATTGTCAAAAAGTTTACCAAATAAAATTAAATTTTTAGAATTGGAAATACTTTCTTGAATTGGAATAATTTCTGAGAATCCCGCAAAAATTCTTCCTGAGTTTAAATCTAATACCAATTGATTTTGGGTATCATAATATTTAATTTTAGCAATTCCTTTTAGCATTTTCTCTGCAAAATAAGCAGGGGTTGTTCCTTTTTGAACTCCTATGACTGTATTTTTTAAAACCTTTTTAATATCTTCTTCTGTTTGAATATTATCTATGTTTGGAATATTATCTTTTTTTGTAAAAAAAGATGCTTTAACAGTTGCATATGGAATTGAAAATGCTATGTTTTTTTCTCTTTCTGTAGTTATTGATAATGCGGATATAATAACTTCTATTTGGGAGTTTAATAAATTAGGTATTAAGCTATCCCATGGAAGTATAACAATTTTAGCATCTTTTTTTAATCTTTTTGCAAGCTCGTTTGCTAAATCTATGTCAAAACCTTGGGCAACTCCGCTTTGGGATACACTATTCCAAGGATAATAAGCTCCTTCATTTCCTACAATTAAATAGTCGCTAACTTCTATTGGGGAATCTTTGTTACTTATTATGTCTGGTATATAATGGGTTATTACAATTATTGGAATTAAAAAAATATACTTTAATGCAGATCTATAATTTTTAAGCTTTAATGTTTTATAAATTAAAAATGTTACAAATAAAAATAGTAAAAAAATAACTATATCAAAAAAAAGCATAAACATACTTACCTAATTCCCTTCATAATTTTTATAAAAAATATAAATACTAACAATCTTATATAGATAGATCTTCTCCAAAAT
The DNA here is from genome assembly GCA_044337895.1 of Alphaproteobacteria bacterium. Classification (GTDB taxonomy): domain Bacteria; phylum Pseudomonadota; class Alphaproteobacteria; order WRAU01; family JBIIMR01; genus JBIIMR01. The sequence continues at coordinate 3,190 of JBIIMR010000058.1, read as the reverse complement.
AAATATTTGATAAATTTGAAATAATTCCTTCTTTTTTAAGATTAGACAACTGTAGGTCTATTTCTTTTTTTAAAACAGAATTATCTTGCATCAAAATAGATATTCCCCCTGCTAAATAAGTGCTATTAATATTTTGCCCAATTATTTCTAAATTTTTATATTTATCTTGTTTGTGATAATATTTAAAAACAACCTTATCTAAAATAATATAAGTTACTTTATTACTCAATACAGAAAGTAATAATTCTTCATTTGTTTTGTAAATGATTATGTTATTTTTATTGCCTAAGGTATAATTTAGATAATAATTTGCCGCACTACCCTCTATTACCCCTATTTTTTTAGACCTTACATCTTGCATAAGAGAATCATTTAAAATACTTGTTGGGGTGCTGTTATCTTGGACTCTAAAAAAATTAAGTGAAGAATAAATATACGAATCACTAAAAGTGTAAGTTTCTTTAATATCTTTACTTACTCTTATTCCACCTATTGCTATGTCTATTTTACCCTCTTTAATGTAGTTTAAGACTTTTTCTTTAGAAAGCTCTATAAAAATTGCTTTTTTCTTAAGTCTTTTAGATAATTCTTTTATTAAATCTATTTCAAAGCCTGATAAAATACTGTTAGCATTTTTATATGTAAATGGTGGGTTGTCTGTGATTACTCCAACAATTAATCTATCTTTTATTTTAGCTGGAAGTTGCGATTCTAATGTTTTGTTTTGCGATGAAGAAAAACCAAAATCGCTTATCATTAAATAACCTGTGCTTAAAAGTAAAAAAATAGATAAAATCCAAAAAGGCATTACATATTTAATTTGCTTGATTGCTTTAATTAAGATATACATTAATATAGTGATTAAAATAATAAAAATAATTAGGCTGATATTTGTGTACATTGTTTTATGTGTTTCCTATTTTTATATTAGTATAGTAATTTTATTATATGTAAAAAAAATTTAATTAATAGTATATATTTTTATTTTAAAGTTATGGAATATTTTTTTATTGATACTCAAGAAGATTTAATAAATCTTTGCAAAAAAATGGAACATCAAAAAATAATTGCAATTGATACGGAATTTATAAGAAGGACTACTTTTTTTCCTATTGTTTGTTTGTTGCAAGTTTGTTTTGATGAAGAAAATGCATATGTAATTGATATGTTGAAAGAGCTAGATTTAAAAAAGTTTATGGAAATAATCTATAAAGAAGATGTGGTGAAGGTTTTCCATTCTTCGTATCAAGATTTAGAAATATTATTTAATATAAATAAAGCACTTCCAAAAAATATATTTGATACCCAAATAGCATTACTTGCTATGGGACAACAAGAAAATATTAGCTATGATAAAATGTTAAAGATTATATTAAAAACATACATAGATAAATTTCAAAAAGATAGTATTTGGAATGTTAGACCATTAACAAAATCGCAAATAATTTATGCTGCAAATGATGTTTTTTATTTGTTTAAAGCATATTTTATAATTCATAAACTTTTATTAGAAAATGATAAATATGTTTTTTTAGAAAAAAAAATGTTAGAGCTAAGTAATGAAAAAAGATATATTTTTAATATAGATGAAGCACTATATAAAATGGCAACTAACTCTAATCCTAAATACCTTAGTAATTTAAAAAATTTAATACTTTTTAGGTATAATGAGGCGGTTAAATTAAACTTAAATTACAATAGAATTATAGATGATTCTATTGTAGAAGAATTAGCTAAAATGTTTGACCCTAAGGTTGAAACTTTAGCTGCTATTTTAACTAATAAAAATAATAAAAAATATTGTGACACTGTTTTTGATATACTAAATTTAGATATAGAACTTATAAAAATAGATAAATGGGATAACCCTAGAATATATAATAAAGATATTTGTAAAATTATAGAAATTGTATTAAAACAAATTGCTAATACAATTCAAATTAATCCCTCTTTAATAGCTACAAAGCAAGATATAGAAGAAATTGTTATGTATAAAGAAGAGGCAAAAAATGATTCTATGGTTGGTATTAGATATAAAATATTTGGCAGTATTGCTATTGATATTTTAAATGGTAAAAAAGTAATCTTTATAGAAAATGACTCTATTGTTTATAAATAAATTAAAAGGTAGTGGAAATTTCCTCCAAAATACTTTCTGCTGAAAATTCATCAAAGGTATCGTTATAGAAATTTGATATTATTTTCATCTGTATTATTTAATATAAAATTTAATTGATTGTAAGTATTTAATGTTTGAGAATATAAGCCCATTTGTTTATTTTTTCAACTATCTATACTATATATTGTTATTGGGGCTGGAGAGTTTTTATTCAATGTTGTTCTTGGGGCTGGAGTTGGTGATTTTGTTATTGGGACTTCTTGTGATGTTAAATCTTTTGCTTCTTGTAATGATGGGTTTAAATCATTTGATTTAAAAAATATTTTTCTTGGGGCTGGAGAGTTTGTATTCAATATTGTTCTTGGGGCTGGAGTTGGAGTTTGTGGTTTTGTTCTTGGGGCTGGAGTTGGAGTTTGTGGTTTTGTTCTTGGGGCTGGAGTTGGAGTTTGTGGTTTTGTTCTTGGGACTTCTTGTGATGTTGAATCTTGTGCTTCTTGTGATTTTGAATCTTGTGCTTCTTGTGATGTTGAATATTTTGCTTCTTGTAATGGTGGGTTTAAATCATTTGATGTAAAAAATATTGTTTCTGGGGCTGGAGTTGGAGTTTGTGGTTTTGTTATTGGGACTTCTTGTGATGTTAAATCTTGTGTTTCTTGTGATGTTAAATCTTGTGCTTCTTGTGATGTTAAATCTTGTGCTTCTTGTGATGTTAAATCTTTTGCTTCTTGTAATTGTTGGTTTAAATCATTTGATGTAAAAAATATTGTTTCTGGGGCTGGAGTTGATGATTTTGTTATTTCTTGATATAGTAAATGAGAAAATAGTTCACTTTTATCTTTTGATAAATATTTATATAGTTTACTTAGACCATTTGCATTTGTTGACTTTCTTTCAATTTTAGCTAGCTTATCTTTTGGTATACTTTTTTTAACTTTTGGATTATTAATTAAATATAATTGTGTAATAATTTCTGTAACTATTGCTTGATTTTTTGTAACTATATCAATATCTGGATTAAAATTGATATTTATAGTTATAGTATCATTATTTACAGAAAAATCTGATTTTGAT
>JBIIMR010000057.1:0-7164 GCA_044337895.1 Alphaproteobacteria bacterium | reverse complement strand
ATTAGACACAGAAACAACAGGGGTAAGCTTTTATAAAGACAAAATAGTAGAAATAGCTTGCATAGAATTAATAAATGATATCAAAACAGAAAATTTTTTACATTTATATATAAATCCAGAAATAGATGTTCCAGAAGAAGCAGTAAGAATCCACGGCTTAAATAATGATTTTTTACAAGATAAACCAAAATTTATAGAAATTGTAGACGAATTTTTATCTTTTATAAAAGATAGCAAAATAATAGCACACAATTCAAATTTTGATATGAATATGATTAATGCAGAATTAAAAAGATTAAACAAAGATGCAATTCCACAATCAATCTACATAGACACACTAGAAATAGCTCGTAAAAAATTTCCAGGTAAAAAAAATTCATTAGATGCACTATGTGAAAGATACAATATAAGTTTATCTAGCAGAGAAAAACACGGAGCATTGATAGATATAGAACTTTTATATTTAGTTTATAAAAATTTAATCAATTTTGAACAAAAAGAGATTTTTAGTGATAATAAAAAATCCCTATATTCTAAAAATGAAAAAAATGATACTATAGATTATTATTTTTATAATTCTAGTAGTTTTGAATTAAGAAATTATTTGTTAAGTGATGATAAAATCAAAGAACATTCAACATACATTGAAAAAGAAATTAAAAATAGTTTATGGAATATAAAAGGAGAGTAGGGCATTGGAAAAAATTTATACATATTTTGATTTAATTTTAGTAATTTTATTATTCCTATTTTTATTTTTTAAATTTAAAAGCTTATTAGGTAAAAAAGTAGGTTTACAATCCTATAAAGCAAAAGAGGAAATAATAGAACCATTAAAAAATAAACAACTAAATATAGAACTTTTTGAAGTAGATGAAAAATTTAAAGCAGATATTTCTAAAATAAAAGAACTTAACCCAAGTTTTACCTATGATAAATTTTTATTAAACAGTAAAAAAGCTTTTGAACTAATAGTTTATAGTTTTAATGATAATGATTTATCAAACATCAAACATTTAATTACAGAAGAAGTTTATAATTTATTTAATCAAGCAATAATAAAAAGAGATAATAAAAAATTAGAAATATTAATTAAAGATTTTAATAATGTAGAAATTTCTAAAATCCAAATAATCAACAATGAAATTTACATTGATGTTACTTTTAATACAAAGCAATTAAGAAAAATTAACACAACAGAAAAAGAATATTCATTAGAAGAAATTTGGACTTTTAAAAACAACCCAAATAAAGATAAAATAATTTGGAAACTTTCATCTATAAAAGTTAATTAATGCCAAAAATAAAATTAAAAATCAAAAAAAAAATACTATATTTATATATTTTTTTCATAATATTTTTTATATTTGCTATAATCTTATTTTTTAAATTCAGTAGTAAAAAAATAATAAACTATAATTTAAAAGAACTAAAATATAAAGATTTACCAAATTGGCAACAAGATGAAAACAAAAAAGAATTAATAGAAATTTTTAAACTCAATTGTAATATTTATTTAAAAAAAGATAAAACTAAAATACTAATAAATAACACTACAGTCAAAGATATCCAAGATGTTTGTAACAATTTTAATCAACAAAATATAACAAATAATAAAGATTTTCAAAATTTTATAGAACAAAATTTTACACCATATTTATTAGAAACAAATAATTCTATCATAGCAACAGGCTACCACCACATAAATTTAAAAGGATCTTTTAAAAAAGATGATGTCTATAAATACCCAATTTATCAAGAACCAAAAGATTTAATTTTTATCAATTTAAAAGATTTTGAAGAAACAAAAGAAATTAATAAAATTTTATATGGTAGGGTAGAAAATCAAAAATTTATCCCATATTATACAAGGCAAGAAATTGAAAACGGAACTTTATCAAATAAAAATTTAGAAATTTTATATTTAACTTCAAAATTAGATATTTTATACTTACAAATTCAAGGTTCAGGCAAAATAACATTACCAAATAATAAAGAAATATACATTAAATACAAATCTAAAAACGGACACAAATTTACAGGAATAGGGGGCATTTTAGCTAACAATAACTATCTAACAAAAAACAATCTTAGTAAAGAAAAAATTTATAATTTTTTTAAACAAAACCCAGATAAAATAGATTTTGTAATTAACCATAATAAATCCTACATTTTTTTTGAAATCAATAAAGATAAAGTAGTAAGAGGTAGTTTTTTACCACTTATAAAAGAAAGAAGCATAGCAATAGATAACAATATTTATCCCTATGGATTTTTATTCTTTTTAATTACAGTTTATGGCAATACAAAAAAAGATTTTAATAAATTAGTAATATCTTCAGATACAGGAAGTGCAATCAAAACAGCAGAAAGAATAGATTTATATTTTGGTGAAGATAGCGAGGCAGAATATTATGCTAACCAAATGAAAAATAAATCAAAACTTTATATTTTACTTCCAAAAAAAATAAAAAAATAATAACATTAAAAAAACTATAAAAATATTTAATAAGGGATTTTATTATGGAAATTCAACAAAACTTTGTTCCATATTTAATGGTTAAAAATGCTAAATTAGCAATAGAATTTTATGCAGATGTTTTTAACGGAGAAGTAGGGGATATAAGTTACGGAGATAAAATACCAGAATTAAAAAATAAAGAAGAAGCAAAAAATATAATAATACATTCACAAGTTTTTTTTAAAAATAAAAATAATACATTTAAGTATGTTTTACATTTTGCAGATTCAAATTATAACGAAGGCGGATTTTCTAATAAAACCATTCAAGGAAACAATATCCAACTTTCATATGATTTTGAAGGAGATAAAGATTTTCAACTTAAAGTTTTTAATAAGTTAAAAGAAGAAGGAACAGTTATAATTGATTTAAAACAACAATTGTTGGGTGCAATTTATGGAACGGTTGTTGATAAATTTGGTATAACTTGGCAATTAAATTGTTTAAATAAACAATAATTAATAATTTATTTTTAAGGTTCAATTTTGTTAGTAAAATTTTTTAAAATAAAATTTATTTTTTTATCAGTAATATTTTTATTTTTATATTCTTCAAAATCATATAGTTTATTAAGTCAAGAAACAGACTTAAACACAAGGGACGAAAATTTTCAATACTCAAATGCAACCTATTTTAGCATGAGTGTAACATCAACCTTTGCATTATTAACACTTTCAGCAATTGGTTCATACCAAAGACCACCAGAATTTAACGGCTTCGATAATCCAGAAGATAGGCATATAACCTATGATAATTATATAAGAAACATTACAAACCCTGTTATGGATAAAGACAATTTTTTTCTTAATTACATAGCACATCCATATGCAGGATCAATTTATTATTTAACAGCAAGAAATTCAAATTTTTCCATTTTTGAATCTTTTTTAACCGCAGTTACAATGTCTACTTTTTGGGAATACGGACCAGAAGGATTAATGGAATATGTTTCAATTCAAGATCTAATAATAACACCAGTTTTAGGTTCAGCTTTTGGAGAATTATTTTATCAAGTAAATACAAGAATAATTAAAAACAATCATAAACTATTTAATTCAAAAATATTAGGTTATACTTTTTTAACCCTATCAGATCCAATGTATGCTTTTTTAACTTTAAGCCCACCATTAAGAAAGATATTAAAACAATCAGGAAATCACAGCAAAAACAATAATAACAATAACATCAACCAAAACCCAAATAATTTAATGTATAGCGGATGGCAATTTAGTAAAGACACAGTTAAACTCCAAATAAGATTCCCCATCTAAAAACCCCTAAAAACCGACTTTAAAACCCCTAAAACTATCCCAAAACCAACCCATACCCATAAACCAAACCATACAACAACCAACACCCACAACCAACCCCACAACCAACAACAAAACCCAACCCCACATTTATATTTTTACTTTATCCCTAAAATAAATTATCATTACATTATATACACAACCCTTAATAGAGTTTTAAAAATTTGGATTTAAAAATATGGAAAAAATAAAAATAGACATATCTAATTGCTATGGAATAACAAAATTAAATACAACATTTAATTTAGGATATGAGAAAGACCATAAAAATTCAAGAATAATTTCAATTTATGCTCCCAATGGAACAATGAAAACATCCCTTACAAAGTGTTTTAAAGATTGGCAAGATAAAAAGGGAATCTAAAGATCTAAGAACAGATACCATAGGCACAAAATCAATATCAATAGATGATAACAAGTTAAATAACGACGATGAAATAAGCGATAAAATACATGTAATTCAATCATATATTCAAAATTACAAATCCAATGATAACAACATACAAAAACTATTATTAAACACTGATTTACAACAAGAATTAACAAAAGCCACAGAAGAACTTGAAAAAGCTAAAAATAATTTATCTATTACTTTAAATAACTCTTTAAAGATAAATAAAAAAGATAATTTTTTAAATACAGTTATTAAATTTGTTAAATCTTTAGATTCGGATTCTAATCCTCAAAATAATAACTCCAAAACAGATTATGATATTTTAATAAATCTTAAAGATATATTAAATTATTATAAACAAGATAATTTGATTAATAAATACAAAGAATTAAAATATCTTACAATTTTTGATGAAAAGGTAAAAAAATTTATAGAGATTAATAAAGAAAATTTAGATAAATACTTAAACAAATATAATGATTTAATTAAAGAATCAAATTGGTTTGATGGAATTATGGATCATAAAAATTTTGAAGATATAAAAAATAGCCTTACAAATAATAATTTTTTTAATAGAAAAGACAATAAAATTATAGTTAGTGATAGTAAAAACCAATCTATAAAAGAAATGGATGAGCAAGAATTAAAACAAATTATCAATGAAGAAATGAAAAAAATAACAGAAGATAAAGATTTAAATAATATTTGGGATAAAATAAATAAAGCATTTGATGCTAATCTAAGTACAAGAGATTTTTATGGTTTTATTAAACAAAATCCATGGTTAATTCCAGATTTACAAGATTTAACAACTTTACAAAAAAAAATAATAACTTCTTATTTTTTACAAATAGAAGATTCTTATAACGATTACATTGAAATATATAACAGCACTAAAGACAATATAAACAACATTGAAACTCAAGCAAAAGATGAAACAAATAAAACCAAGTGGCAAGAAGTTATTAAAATTTTTAATAACAGGTTTTTTTATCTTCCATATGCGGTTGAGATTGATAATACAATAGATTCAATATTAGGTAGAGGCACTCCAAAGATAATAACTAAATTTAAAAATTCTGATAAAGAAGTAGATAATGATAATCAAAATACTTTAAGTGAGGGAGAAAAAAGAACTTTATACCTATTACATGTTATTTTTGATCTAGAACAACTAAAAACAACAACAACAGACAAAATTTTAATTATAGATGATATAGTAGACTCTTTTGATTATAAAAACAAACATGCAATTTTAGAATATATTAACGATACAATGAATAATCAAAATATATATCTAATTATTTTAACCCATAGTTTTGATTTATACAGGTCAATTGCTAACATATTTCAATTAACTATTAACTATATTTCCAATAAAACAGAAACAGAAACTAAAATAATAAAAATAACAGAAAATACAAAAAAAGATACAAAAACCTCAATAAACCCAATTAAATATTGGCTAGAATTAAAAAATCACAAAGATTTCATTTGTTCCATTCCTTTAATAAGAAATTTATTAGATTATACAGAAAATAAATTAAACATCAAATTAACAGATTATTTGCATTATCCCTTAGATAGCAAACATAAAGATTTAAATACTTTATTTCAGTCAGTTAACGGGTATTTAAATCTTTCTCCTCAACATACTATTGATGGATTAGATTTAAAGAGTAATAAAACATTTTATGATCTTGTTATAAAGACAGCAGACATTATTTTAACTCCAGATAATCTAATCCAAGAAAGCGAATCAACATACTTTAATACAAACTTACAAGATAAAATAATTATATCCATTGCTATTAGATTATTATTGGAGAAAAAAATTATAGAAAAATATAACAATGATAACAAGATTAGTAATTTTGTTAATCACAATAAAACAAGACGATTAATTAATAAATTAAAAACAGATTATACAGTTGATGATAAAATAAAAGGATTAATTGATATTGTCAATATGATTAGTAGCAATAACATCCACATAAATTCATTTATATACGAACCACTAATAGATATTAATATAGAAGATTTAATTAATAGATATACAGAATTAGAAAATACAGACTTATCCAATTTAACATCAAAATAATCATTATAATTATTAAATTTTTTTTTATTTTAAATAATTTTTAGTCTTTATTTTTTAATTTTTCTAATTCTTTTTTTAGTTTAATATTTTTATATAATAAATAAAATATTACTAAAATATAACCACCCTTAAAAAACAGTTCATAAGGTATAAAAATAGGGTATAAAATAGGGAATTGAATAGATAATATAAACAGTATAATTAAAATTATACCTATATAAATGAATTTAATCATAATTGCTTATTTTACAACACCACTAAATCACAAACTTACTTAAATCCGTATTTTTAGCGATTCCAAGAACCTTATCTTCCACTAATTTTTTATCAACAATAACCGTTTTACCCGCCATTTCATCGGCATTAAAACTAATATCTTCTAAAACCTTTTCAATTACAGTATTAAGCCTTCTTGCTCCAATATTTTCAACCGATTGATTAAGATTTTCAGAGATTTCAGCAATTAAATCAATAGCTTCATCATTAAAAGATAAATCAACATTTTCCGTTTTCATTAATGCAGTTGCTTGCCTTATTAAATTAGCTTTAGGCTCTAATAAAATTTTCTTTAAATCATCTTTATTTAAAGCTTTTAATTCAACCCTAATAGGAAACCTACCTTGTAATTCAGGTAATAAATCCGCAGGTTTACTTAAATGGAAAGCACCAGAGGCAATAAATAAAATATGGTCAGTATTAACAGAACCATATTTAGTAGAAACACTAGTACCCTCTACAATAGAAAGTAAATCCCTCTGAACACCCTCACGGCTTACATCAGCTCCACCCCTTCTATCGGAGTAAGAAGATGCGATTTTGTCAATTTCATCAATAAAAA
>JBIIMR010000056.1:0-7206 GCA_044337895.1 Alphaproteobacteria bacterium | reverse complement strand
ATGATACTAGATAGATTATTTGTGGCATGTTTGAATACTTCTGTGCCATTCATAAAAATTGTTCCTGCTTTTTGGTTTACTCCTACTCCGCCGTCTGTTTTTAGTAAATCGTAATAATTACCATCACTTTTTAACTCAGAAGAAATCAAACCTGAGTTAAAATCTAGCAATGGATTTTTTTCTGTTTTTTCTATAACTACACTGCCTGCTCCGTCTCCGAATAAAATACAAGTTGTTCTGTCTGTATAATCTACTAATTTGCTTAAAGTGTCTGCACCTATCACCAATATTTTAGTTGCTAAGTTACTTTTTATCATGCTGTCTGCTACTGTTAAAGCATAAATAAATCCTGAACATACTGCTTGAATATCAAAAGCGAATCCTTTATTTATTTCTAATAACCCTTGTACTTTTGTTGCAACGGATGGAAAAGTGTTATCTGGGGTTGTTGTTGCTACTATAATACCATCTATATCATTTTTATTAATATTTCCATTCTTAAAAGCATCTAATGCACTTTTATATGCTAGATCTGATGTGTATTCTGTTTTATCTGCTATGTGCCTTGTTTTAATTCCTGTTCTTGTATAAATCCACTCATCACTTGTATCTACCATATTTGCTAAATCTTGATTTGTTAAAATTTTACTAGGTAAATAACCACCTGTTGCAACAATTCTAGAAAAATACATTCAAAAAGTTCCTTTATAAAAAATGATTGAAATCAATTTGTTTCATTATTATCTATTTTTTTATTGTCTATATGTAAATGTGTTAGGGAATTTTTAATTTTTTCATTAACATTATTTTTTACTAATTTTATAGCTGATTCTATTGCATAGGAAAAAGCAAAACCGTCTGCATTACCATGGCTCTTTATACAAATACCATTTAGCCCTATTAACATAGCTCCATTGTATTTTCTGGCATCTACTGTTTTTTTCAAAATATATATCAATGGTAGCCCTAAAAAAGTTATAATTTTATTGTAAAGATTTTTTTTAAAAATGCTTTTTATAGAATTTGTTATAAATGATGTGGTTCCCTCTATAGACTTTAAAGCAACATTTCCTGTAAATCCATCTGTTACAATAACATCATAAAGACCTGAAAAAATATTATTAGGCTCTGCATATCCAATATAATTTAAAGTATTATCCGTTGAAATTAAATCTGCTGTTTTTTTTACTAGATCATTTCCTTTTAAAACTTCTGAACCTATATTTAATAATGCAACTTTTGGAAAACTGTTTGGAATAAATGCTCTGTAAAAAGCATCTCCCATAATTGCAAATTGATGTAAGTTTGAAGGGCTACACTCTGCATTTGCACCTAAATCTAGTATAGCACAAGGAGAATCGTCTTTTTTTGTTGGTAAAAATGTAATTATTGAAGGTCTTTCTATACCTTGTATCATTTTTAAGTATATTTTAGAAATAGCCATTAAAGCTCCTGTGTTTCCTGCGGAAACAACTGCTTGTGCTTGCTGTTCTTTTACTGCATTTATAGCTAAATGCATACTACTTCCTGATAAAGAACGAATTACCTCTGATGGTTTATCTTCATTCTTTATTGATACATCTGTATGATGTATTTGACAAAAATTTAGGTTAATTTTATATTTATCCAAAAGCTGTTTTATAACAAGCTCATCTCCAAATAACAAAAATTTTAAATCATTTGGGGATTGAATTGATTTTATTCTATTTAAATAAAGACTTATACCCTGAATAACAACATCTGGGGCATTATCTCCACCCATACAATCTAAGGCAATTACTGTTTGCATGTTTATTTATAATTCATTTAATAAAATATGTGAGAAACGAATACTAAGTATTTGATTCTGTTGATTTAATTTCTGTATTTTTGTCTTCTGATGTATTTTCTGCTTTTTCTTTAAGGTTGAATATTATTTGTCTTCCTTTATAAAAACCATTTGCATCTATGTGGTGATTTCTTTTAGTTGTTCCATCTTTTTTATCTACTACATAAGATGATTTTTCTAATGCATCATGGGAACATCTCATACCTCTTGCTGATTTAGATGTTTTTTTCTTAGGTACTGCCATTTGTAATTTTCCTTGTGTTATTTTAAAAATTTTAATGTTTATTTTTATTTACTATATTTTAGTTTGTATTATAATTGTAATTATAGTGAAAAAAATAAGAATAAGCAAGATTAAATTTATATGTTTTATGATTTAATTTTATCTATATGTAATTTAATATTATTGTTTAAGCTTAATTCTTTGCTATATTTTAAGATGTCTACTCCATTTTGTTTAAAATTGTAATCAATATTTAAAATTAACTCTTCTAATAAAATGCTGTATAAATCTAGAGTGTCTTGTGTTATATAATCTGTATCTTCTGCATTATTGAAGTTTACATCTATCTCATTTTGTAATTTTTTTGGAATAGAAAGAATATAATTCCTTGTTGAAGTTGTATTTATTGCTTGAGATACTTCCTCTAAAGTTATTCCGCATAATTGTGTGTAGTTGCAGTTTATCATTAAATTAATGTGTATTCTTTTACCTTTTTTTTTAATTGTAAAAGTAGAAGAAAAAAATTCAATGCTTGGAATATCTGCATCTTTTGCTAATTTTGTGTTTGTTTCATCGTTATTTTGGTAAGTTAAAACAGTTTCTTCGCCAATATTGTTTATGTTTAATATGTAATTAATCAATTTAAGAGAGAGTCCTTTTTTAAATTTTTTTAAATTAGTATTGATTATAATTATTCTTAATAGTAACATGGTGTTTAGGTAAAATCAATTAATAATATAAATACTTGTGGAATTTATAAAAAATGCTAAAAATCATAAAAAAATTATTTATTTATATTTTTATATTAATGATGTTTTGTGAAAATGGATTTACTATTGGAATTAACAGAATAACTGGTAATTTTATTTTTAAAGATGTTAGGGAAAAAATCAAAATAGGAATGTCTAAAGATGAAGTAATTCAGTTAATTGGAACTGCATCTTTTAAAGGAACTTTTAATGAAAATATTTGGAATTATTTTTATGAAAAATCCCATCAAATAATGTTTTTTAATAGGAAAATTATTTATAGAAATATCATTACTATGTATTTTAATAAAGAAAACAAGCTTGCTAAAATATCTATTAAAACAGAAAAAGATGCTAGAAATATTCCCTATGATAGACTTACCCAACCTATGAATTATAAAAAAAGACTTTATAATTATGGATATCTTAATGATGATAGTGATGAATAAAAACTAAAAATGTGAAAAACTATTTTTAGTAATTGTTATTTTTTTACCATCTAAATAGTAGTTAGCATTGGATGTGTTTTCTATTGTTTTTTTTAATGTTCCTATCTCTGTTACTTTTAAATTGAGGTAATTAATCATATTATTAAAGATTGATATTCTATTATGTGGAATTGTAAATAATAGTTGGTAATCGTCTCCTCCTGTAATTAAATCTATAATTAAGTTTTTATTTTTTGATATAATTTTACTTGCTACTTTTGATAATGGGATTTTATTTAGATCTATATCTGCTTCTAGTGTTGATAGGGTTAAAATTTGTTGTAAGCTTAATGTTAATCCGTCGGAAATATCTGTTGCACATCTTGAGTGGTTAAGTAAAAAATCACCTAGGGATATTTGTGCTTCTTTAAAATAATAACTTTTTTTTAAGTAATCTATATCTTTAGAATCTAAATTTTGAAAAATTTCTTGATTCTTATTTTTTAGATACATTAATCCTAAGTGTGAATCTCCTATTGTATTACTAATAAAAATGCTATCTTTATCTTTTGCTTGGCTTTTTAGTAATGGGGTTAAGGTAGATAAAATTTCACCTATCATTGTGATAGAAATAGAAAGTGTTTCCCCTAAACAAGTATCTCCTCCTAATAGGGTGATATTATATTTTTTTTGAATCTCACTTAATTCATTTGAAAATTCTTGAAAAAATAAATCATCTTTAATTTGTTCATTACTTAATGTTAAAGCAATTGTGTAAAATTTAGGAATTGCACCCATTGCTGCAATATCTGATAAATTAACATGCATCACTTTATTAGCTATACTTTTAGCAATATCACCTTTAAAAAAATGTATACCTTCTATTAGAGTATCTGTTGTTATAACCGCTTTATAATTGTTTCTAATTGAAAATAAAGCAGCATCTTCTTTTAGTAGGTATGCATCTTTATGTTTTTTTGCTAAAGGTTTAAAATATTTGTCTATTATATAAAACTCTTTTAACATATTGACACCTTATTAAAAAATTAATGTAATTAAAATTTTATGTTTTAATCTCCTTACATTGGTTATATATTTTATAAAACACTGCTATCATAAATGATATTGTGCTTTGGGGAAAAAATATTCTTGTCATTTTAGAGTATATATTTACTATTGTTTGAGGATTTGATTCTTGAAAATTTAAACACTCTAAAGTATATAAATATAAAATAAATTTTAAAGTATTATCTGTATATGTATTTTCTATATAAGTTGCAACTATCTCTTCTACAAAGGTTTGGTTATCTTTAAAATTAGTTACTAATGTGTTTGAAAAAGTTATATCTGGTTCTTTGTAAACTATTTCTGATTCTTCTAAAATATCTTGATAGATTTTGTGGGAATATAAAATATTTAAAGATTCTGTTGTTGTAATGGTTGGTTGATAATAATTATTTAAAAGTGCAAATAATGCTATAATTCTTGATCCCTCTCTACTTGACAAAATTTCTTTATTTTTATCTATAGCTTTTACTACGGCTTGGTTTTCATTTTTAATATCTTGAATATCATTTGTTATCATTTTTGATTTTCTCCCCTACTCTAATAAATTGGATATTTACTACATAAGGCAATTACTTCTTCTTTATATTCTTTTTTATTTTTTTCTGTTAAAGTATTATTTTTAATATCTTGTAAAATTTGATTGATTAATTGAGATAAGAAAACAATTTCTGTTTCTCTAAGTCCCCTTGAGGTTACTGCTGCAGTTCCTAACCTTATTCCTGATGTTTGTATTCTATTTTTGGTGTCAAATGGAATAGCATTTTTATTACAGGTGATATTCATTTTATCTAATTCTTCTTCTATAAATTTACCTGTTGTATTTAATGATGATATATCTAAACAAAAAAGATGGGTATCTGTTCCTTTGCTAACAACATTGTATCCTGAATTTTGGAAGTAATCTGCCATTGTTTTAGTATTAAGTAAAACTTGTTTTATATAATCTTTAAAATCTTGTGTTGAAGCCTCTAAAAAGCATGTTGCCTTTGCTGCTATAACATGCATTAGTGGACCACCTTGGGTTCCTGGGAAAACTGCGGAGTTAATTTTTTTATGAATCTCTTCGTTATTGGTTAAAATTAATCCTCCCCTTGGACCTCTTAGTGTTTTATGGGTTGTTGAAGTAACAATGTCAGCATAATCTAGTGGATTTTGGGGATATAAATTTGCGGCAACAATACCTGAAAAATGTGCCATATCTACCATAAAATAGGCATTAATACTTTTAGCAATATTTGCAATTATTTTAAAATCTATAAATCTTGAATAGGAGCTTCCTCCTGCAATTATTAATTTAGGTTTTTCTTTTTGTGCTATCTCTTCTATTTGATTATAATCTATTAAGTAATCTGTTTTATTGACATCATATGCTACTGATTGTAACCATTTACCAGAAATAGAAATTTTTGCCCCATGGGTTAGGTGACCACCTGAATCTAAAGACATACCTAAAATTTTATCATGTGGTTGTAATAAAGCAAAATAAACTGCGGTGTTTGCACTTGTTCCTGAATGGGGTTGCACATTGGCAAAATTAGCATTAAATAAAGATTTTGCTCTTGATATTGCTAAATTTTCTATTTCATCTACAACTTCACAGCCGCCGTAATATCTTTTATTTGGGTAGCCTTCTGCATATTTATTTGTTAATATACTACCTTGTGCATATAAAATATCTTTTGAAACTATATTTTCTGATGCTATTAACTCTATGTGATCTTGTTGCCTTTGTAGTTCTTTTGCTATTAAATCTTGAATTAGAATATCTGTAGAATTAAAACTATAAAAATTAGATTTTATCAAATAATTACCACCTTTAATAATTAAAATTAATAATAGTTAAAAATTATATAAAAATACATTTATAAACAACTTATAAATAATTATTTATGTTTTGCATATTTTTTATAATTTTACTAATATAATATATTATGGGTTTTAATATTAAATGTAAAGTATTAAAATGGTATGTGACTGGAGTAAAAAAATGATAATTAAAAAAAAAATATTGTTGATGGAAAAAATAATTGAAAATGCAAAAAAATTATTTGCCTTTCCTCTTCCTAATCCTCGTATTTCTGCAATTTTAACAAAAAGCAATACTAAAAATATCATTGTTGAAAAAAATTATGAATTCTATGGAGATAAACATGCAGAAAGAAAAATTATAGATGAAATTAAGGAAAAATTTTCTTATATAATTGATGATAAAATAGAGTGCGATTTGTATATAAATTTGGAGCCTTGTTCGCATTTTGGAAATAATCCGCCTTGTTGTGTTGGAATTACTGATTCTTTGATTAATATTAAAAATGTTTTTATTCCATTTTTAGATATAGATGAAAAAGTAAGGGGTAATGGAATAAATCACTTAAAAGCAAATGGAATAAAAGTAATAAACGGTGGCTTTGTTGATGAGTGTTATGATGTTAATGAAGATTTTATTTACAATAGATATACAAATAAGCCACTTATTACTATAAAATGGGCAGCTTCTTTAGATGGAAAAATTGCAAATGACAAAAATGAAAGCAAATGGATAACTTTAGATAAAACTAGAATGTTTGCGAATCACTTGAGGAATAATTTTCAGGCGATTATGGTTGGAGGTAATACATTAAACTTTGATAACCCTAAGTTAAATATTCGTGATAACCCTAATCCTTATAATATTACAAAAATCATTGTATCTAGCTTAGGAAAAATAAACTATAAAAATGCTATTTTTTTAGATCAGTCTAACAAAATTATACTCGCTACAACGGAAAATATTGATAAAGAAGAATTAAAAAAAGCAAAAAATTTTGGATTAGATATAATTTTAACCAAACCAACTTTAGATGGTAAGGTTGATTTGATTGAATTAATAGAAGTTCTTGGTAAAAAAGGTATCGCATCTATTATGGTTGA
>JBIIMR010000055.1:0-7290 GCA_044337895.1 Alphaproteobacteria bacterium | reverse complement strand
TTCCAAAGCAATATTGAGGGAGATATTATCAACAAAATCCATTATGCTTATAAAAACAATATTAATTATATAATAATAAATCCAGGTGGTTATTCCCATACTTCAATTAGCATTTTAGATTCAATTTTAGCTACAAATCATAAAATAACATTCATAGAGGTTCACATAAGCAACATTCATAAAAGAGATGATTTTAGAAACACCTCCATTATTTCAAAAGGTGTAACAGGGGTAATTTCAGGGCTGGGTTTTTCTAGCTATTTATCCGCTTTATATTTTATTCATAAAAACATAATTGCAATAAAATAAAAATTACTATAATATACTATTAAAAATAAATAATTTATTTATAAACAAAAAGATTTAGAGTTAAAAGTTTCAAAAAAATAAATAAATTTATTAGATTTATAATTAATCAATTATAAATAATTTTATTATTAAGGAGTCAAAAATATGTCTACTAAAGGCAATAACAATAATTTCAATGAGTACAAAAATTTTATAGAAGATTTATCTAAAATCATAAATCAACAAGATATAAGTGAAATCACTTTTAAACAGAATGATATTGAAGTTTTAATCAAAAAAAATTCCACACAAGTAATTACCCAAACAAACTATCAACAACAACCAATACAACAAGCACCAAATCCAGTAGAAAATTATGTTTCACCCCAATAACCACAAAAACATTTAATAAAAGATTCAAACACAGTTATTAAATCTCCAATGGTAGGAATAGTTTACTTAACAAGCTCTCCAGAAAATCCTCCTTTTGTTAAGGTTGGTAGCCAGGTTAAAGAAGGAGACACAATTTTATTAATAGAGGCAATGAAAGTATTTAACAATGTAAAATCTCCAAAATCAGGTATAGTTAAAGAAATTTTAGTTACAAGTAATCAAACAGTTGAATATAACGATCCACTAATAATTATTGAATAAATAAAATATAAAAAAATCAATATACATAAATTATACACTAAACTTTTTAAACTACTTACAATAAAAAATTATAGGATAAAACATGATAAAAAAAATTTTAATAGCAAACAGAGGAGAAATAGCAGTAAGAATAATAAGAGCTTGCCAAGAAATGGGTATTAAAACAGTATCTGTATATTCCACTGCAGATAAAAATGCAATGCATGTAAAAATAGCCGACGAAGCAATTTGTATAGGTCCAGCAAAATCGGCAGAAAGTTATCTTAATAAACAAGCAATTTTATCCGCAGCAATAGTTTCTTGTAGTGATGCAATACATCCAGGTTATGGATTTTTATCAGAAAATTCTGATTTTGCTGAGATGGTAGAAACACACGGTTTTAAATTTATAGGTCCTTCTTACAAACATATAGAAGCGATGGGAGACAAAATAAATGCTAAAAAATTAGCAATAGAATTAGGTATCCCAACGGTTCCAGGTTCAGACGGTGCAGTTGAAACAGTAGAGGAAGCAAAAAATATAGCAAAAAATTTCGGCTACCCTATTTTAATCAAAGCAACTGCAGGCGGCGGCGGCAGAGGGATGAAGGTAGTTTTTAAAGAAGAAGAATTAGAAGAAAATTACAACATAGCAAGATCAGAAGCAGAAATGGCTTTTGGTAATTCTGCAGTTTATATAGAAAAATATCTTTTAGCACCAAAACATATAGAAATTCAAATCATAGGTGATAAACTAGGAAATGTAGTAGCACTTGGAGAAAGAGATTGCTCAGTGCAAAGGAGAAACCAAAAAGTAATAGAAGAAGCACCTGCATCAACATTAAATACCGAATTAAGAAATTCTATTTATGAAATAACAAGAAATGCCATGATTAAATTAGGATATTATAGTGCAGGAACAATAGAATACCTATATGAAGATGGCAAATTTTATTTTATGGAAATGAACACAAGATTACAAGTTGAACACCCTGTAACAGAATTTATTTCTGGCACAGATTTAATTTATGAAATGATAAGAATCGCAGACGGCAAACCACTAACATTTTCCCAAAAAGATTTCCATATTAACGGCCATAGCATAGAATGTAGAATAAATGCAGAAGACCCTGAAACTTTTATCCCAATGCCAGGAGAAATAAAATATTTCCATTCCCCAGCAGGACAAGGAGTAAGAGTAGATTCTGCAATTTATTCAGGATACAAAATACCACCCTACTATGATAGCATGATCGCAAAAATAATAACCCATGGTAAAACAAGAGAACATGCAATCAATAAAATGAAAAGATGCTTAAACGAGTTCATCATAGAAGGACCAAAGAATAACCTATCCCTTCATAAAGATATTCTAAATCAAAAAGAATTTTTAGATGGCAGTTATAATATTAAATGGTTAGAAACTTATCTATCTAAACAAATAAAAACAAAATAATTATATTTTTATTCTTGTATTTTAATACATTTTATATATAATAAATTATAGCTATGATTTTTATTAATCTTAGCTATAATTTTTTATTATATCATTACCATACAGGGGGAAATTTCAAAATGAACATATATTCAAAAGTAACATCATTAATTAAATCTAAAAAAAATACACTTATTACCTTAAGCTCTACTTTATTCTTATTATCAGCTCCTACTACAAGCCTATTTGCAGCGGAAGTTTATAATAAAGATAATACTAATATGTCAATTTATGGTAAGTTTACATTTTCTATGAGTAGCACAAATAAAAATTATGGAGAATATACCTATCAAAGCCATAGTTCAAGATTTGGAGCATTAGGTAGTAGCGAATTAAGTGAAAAAATTAAATCTGTATTTAGACTAGAATTTGGAATCAATCCATTTACAGAGCCTACTACTGTTGGTGCAGGAATCAAAAATAGATTAGGGTATGCAGGTATAGAATATAACAATCAATCTAAAATTTATTTTGGTAGGCAATATACAACTTTTTATGATATTGCTGAATTTACAGATTACTTTAACATTAACGGAGGAGAAGCGAACACAAACTTCGACGATGGTGAAGATGGTGGAGTATTAGGAACAGGAAGAGCAAATGCTATTGTTTATAGATATGAAACAGAAAAATTATCTTTAGGCTTTCAAGCACTTGCTAACGAAACTTTTTCTGAAAATAACCTAGATTTTGAAAATGCAAAAAGAAATTACGGACTAGGACTATCCGCAAGATACCTTATCACTCCAAAGTTTAAAATAGGTTTAGCTTATAATTATGTTGATCTAGATGACTTAAATAAACAAAACAACCCTAATCAAGAAGAAAACCCTATTTACAAAAATAAATCACAAGCTATCATAGGTGCAAGATACGAGGATAGTAGATTTGTATTTGCACTTACTGCAAGCTATTCAGAAAATGCATACTCTAGCAATGATACTATTGGAACAGAATCATTCATAGCATTCAAGTATAAAAAAGAATCAAATGATTTAATTTATATAGGACATGTTCAAACAACAGAAACATCCGATCACTATGATGGAAGCACAAACTTAGGTCATGCAATGCAAAGATTATATCTAGCATTAGGTATTCAAAAAGAAATTTATACACCTAACCTAATAGTATTTTCAGAATTCAAATATGATATGAGAAGCACAAAGCAAAAAGAAAGTGCAATCAACACAACTTTTGAGGAGTTTCAAGGAACAAACAATAAACTAAGTTTTGGTTTAACTTATAGATTTTAATTAATAATTTAATAAAAACTTTTATCCACTAAAAAGCTTCTTAAAAACATTAAAAAATGTTGACAGAAGCTTTTTTTATATTATATAATAAATATAGTAATAACATTATAGAAATATATAAAGAAAGGATTATAAATATGAAAACTATTTTATTTTTTATTTTTACAATTTTTATAAGCTCTACTATAGTTAATGCAGAATGCAATCTGCAATCTTTAAAAAATAATCTTTCAAAGGGAATAACTGTTAACTTAAAAACACCCAAAAGTGAAACAGAAGTAATTAATATAGTAAATGGTAAAACAACACATAAAAAAATTTCCAACGATGGAATAATAAAAAATGTTACAATCCAAACAACAGCAACAGATAATCTTAGCATTTTAACAAATGACGATTTTTACATTTTACAAGGAAATATTCATATATCAAAAATGGATAACAACTGTGCCTTAAATGTAACAATAAAAAACAATTTTTTTATAGACGATAACATATCAATCAATCCATTTTGGAATTTTAATAAATATCAATCAATAATTTTTGAATACAAATAATAATGAAATTTTACATAAATAAAATACTCCCTTTTATGGGAGTATTAATCTTTTTTTTTACAAATAATTCAGTTCAATCAAGTTCTATCTCTACAGATGAAAAAACAATAAAACCAACCACAGAAGAAGAAATAAAAACCCAAGAATTTGCCAGCCTAAAAGAAACAGTGTTTAATAATAAAAAAACTTACTTAATCCATACTTTTGATTTATTTTTAGGATTACATTATACTAAATATTTTAATGAAAATGCCCCAGGTTCAGAAGAATTACCAACAGGACCAATAAAAATTTTTAACTCCCAAAAAGAAATCACCCTAGGATTAGATTACTATAATAATATTTTAAAATTTATTGATATCGGCGGCGGACTATCATTAGATACCCAAACAATAGTAGATACAGGAAGCCTTTTTGATAAATATGTTTTAGGAACAGTAACAGTTAAAAATCAATATTTCCCTGTTTTAAATTTATATTTGGCTTTAAAAAAAGATATCAAAATTAATGATAAATATAAAGCTTACGGAAAATTAAAAGCAGGTTTTGTTACAAGTTATACAGGCACATTAAACTTAAATGCAGATATTCCAGTTTCTTTAACAGGAGTTCCTGCTTTAGCACTTTGTCAAAGTAATCCATGTAATTTTATAGTTAATGTAGATAGCCCAAACAGCCTAATAGTAAAAGGAAAATATTATTTCAGCACAGAAATAGGTATAATTTATAAAAAAATTCTTGTAGGACTTTACTACAATTATGTATCCTTTGGCATAGTTGGTTCTAGCACATTGAATATCAGCAGCCCTAACTTCTCACTAGGAGGATTAAATACCACACTAACACTACAAGACGGAACAACAGGAGAAACTGGAACCTCAAATATAGGAATAAAATTTACCTACAGACTTTAACCCTCTTCTACCCTACAGCATTAAAATTAAAAACACCTAAAAAAGAAACACCATCTTCTATTAACAGATTATTCGTATGAACAGCAGATCTTGTTACTTGCCATTCATAATTAATATTCAAATCATTTAAAAAAGAAAGAATTTCAAAACTAGGTATATAAAAATTATTACCACAACCAATTAAAACCAAATCTATATCTTTTTTATATTTTTTAATAAATTTATCTAAAAAAATAAAATTATCCAATTCAAAACAATCAACATAATCAAACTTCACCAAATTATCATCTGGTAAACTTACAAAACTACCTATAATTTTCTCATTTATAGAATTATTTTTTAATACAGAACATCCAAATAAATCATTAGATATTATCTTTAACATCAAAATCTTCTTCTAGTTCTAAATCATCTTCTTTATCATCTTTAATTTTTTTAATATTTCCCAAATACATTAACATAGGAACAGCCAAACATATAGAAGAATAAGTTCCAAATACAACACCAATAATCATAGTAAAACTAAACCCTTTTAAAGAATTTCCTCCAAAAAAGAATATACTAATTAACACCAAAAAAACAGTTATAGAAGTAGATAAACTTCTAGAAAAAACATCATTTATACTTCTATTTAAAATAAATCTCTTATCTTGATCCGAGTATCTTTTTAAATTTTCCCTAACCTGATCAAAATTAACAACAGTATCATTTATAGAATAACCAATAATTGTAAGAACAGCAGCAATAACAGAAATATCAAGCTCAAACCTAAAAATAGACAAAAACCCCAACCCCATAATACAATCATGTATTAAAGTTATAACACCCATAATTCCATATTGCCAATCAAACCTAAACCATAAATATAAAAAAATACCTAATAAAGAAAATAATACAGAGTATACAGCACCAATTATAATATTACCACTTACCGATGGACCCACAAACTCATTTCTTAAAATAGAATAATCTTCTTTTAAAGTATTTTTAATATTTTCAGTTAGCACATTAGAATCACCATATTTATTTACTGCATCCATATTCACAGTTACATCATAAACCAATGAATTACCAAGCTTAATTATATCAACATGGGAAATACCAATAGACTTAAATTTTTGTAATATATCATTTTTAATATCTAATTCAGGATTTTTATTATAGTATTTAACTTCTAACATTATACCGCCCTTAAAATCTATTCCTAAATTAAACCCCCTAAAATAAACAGAACAAACCATTATAATACAAAATACAATAGAAAAAACAAAAAACGATTTATGATATTTTACAAAGTCAATATTTGTAGATTTATTAAACAACCCTATTCTCATTATACCACCTTAAACCATTTTCTATAAAATATTGCTATCATCATTTTTGTTACAAACATAATACAAAACATAGAGCATATAATACCTATCATTAATGTAACCGCAAAACCACGAACAGGACCATCCCCAAAGTAAAATAAAAATAAAGCAGTAAAAAGAGTTGTAATGTTAGAATCAAATATTGTTAAAAAAACCCTATCAAAAGATTTAGACATAGCAAATCCTAAATCGCCTCCACTGTTATTTAACTCATCCCTCAATCTTTCATAAACAAGTATGTTAGCATCCACTGCCATACCTATTGTCAATATTATACCTGCTATACCAGGTAGAGTTAAAGTAGCTCCAACCACAGATAACATAACAAGCAATAAAAGCACATTAATTATCAATACAATATTTGCAATAAAACCTAATTTTCTATAAAAAACTATCATAAAAACAAATACCAAAAAGAAACCAAAAATTGCTGCCATAGTTCCAGATTTTATAGATTCAATCCCCAAGGTAGGGCCAACAGTTCTTTCCTCAACAATTTTCAATGGAACAGGTAAACTACCAGCTTGAATTAACAAAGAAAGTTCTTGAGCCTCAAGCACTGTAAAATTTCCAGTAATAACCCCACTACCCCCAAGTATAGGAGTATTAATTCTAGGTGCACTCAAAACTTTATCATCCAAAACAATAGCAAACAAATTTCCAACATTATCCTTAGTTAGATCAGCAAATATTTTAGCACCTTTTTTATTAAACTTAAAAAATACAGCAGGAGCACCCTCATAGTATTCTAACCTAGATTCAACAACAGCATCA
>JBIIMR010000054.1:0-7327 GCA_044337895.1 Alphaproteobacteria bacterium | reverse complement strand
CTTAACCTATACAAAGTCAACAAATATTAATCGTCAAAGTGTATTTTTACAAAATTCCCGTAAAAATACAGTTAAAACAGTTAAAGTCAAAAATCATGAAGGAGTAAATTAATATTATGGATATTTCTATTAATGATTATCTTTTTTTATCAACAATGTTATTTGTTGTAGGTTTGTTTGGTATGTTGCTTAATCGTAGTAATATAATTTATTTATTAATGTCTTTAGAGTTAATTTTACTTTCAGTCAATCTCAACTTTGTTGCTTTTTCTACTTTTTTACAAGATTATACTGGTCAGATTTTTGTTATATTTATCTTAAGTGTTACTGCAACAGAAGTAGCAGTAGGACTTGCACTTTTAGTATTATTGTTTAAAAATAATAATACTATTTCACCCGATGTAATTAGTAAAATGAAAGGTTAATTGCAAAAAAATGTTATACATTTTAGGAGTTTTTATTCCACTATTTACAAGTTTTATTTCTGGTTACATTTCTTTACAAAACAAGTATTTAAGTCCTAGATATAAGTTTATTACTTGGTTATTAACTACACTAGGTATTTTTATTTCATTCATAATTGGAATTGTTATGTTTAACAATGTTATTAAGAACGATGTTGTGGAAAATTTTGATGCTTTCCATTTTTTTACTTCAGGTGATTTTTATGTTAATTGGAGTTTTAATTTTGATGTTTTAACTACTTCTATGTATATATTAGTTACATTTATTTCATTTTTAGTTCATTTTTATTCCTACGGTTATTTAGGTAGTGAAAAGTCAATAGCTCGCTTTCAATCTTATTTAAGTTTATTTACATTTAGTATGCTATTTTTAATCTCTTCTAATAATTTAATTCAAATGTTTGTTGGTTGGGAGTTAATTAGCTTTTGTTCTTTCTTATTAATAAGTTTTTATTATAAAAAAACATTAGCAACTTATAATGCAAATAAATCTTTTATCATTAACAGAATAGGTGATATTGCTTTCATTTTAGGTATTTTAACCAGTTTTATGTTGTTTAAAACAGTTAACTTCGACAATATGTTTATTCAAATTAGTTCATTTACAGAAACAAGTTTCGATTTTTTAGGATACAGTTTTAATTTATTAAATTTAATTTGTTTTTTATTTTTTATTGCTGCAATCACAAAATCAGGGCAATTGTTTTTCCATGTTTGGCTACAAGATGCAATGGAAGCACCAACCCCAGTATCCGCACTTTTGCATGCAGCAACAATGGTGACAGCAGGTGTTTTTTTACTTGTAAAACTTGCACCACTTTATAACACTTCACAATTTATCTTAGATATTATACTTATTTTTTCTGCGATTTCTATTTTTATTTCTGCACTTATTGCTTGTACCCAAACAGATATTAAAAAAATCATTGCATATTCTACCGTTTCCCAACTCGGATACATGTTTTTAGCAATTGCATTAAAGTCTTACAATGGTGCAATTTACCATTTATTTAGCCATGCATTTTTTAAAGCATTACTATTTTTATGTGCAGGTGTTGTAATACATGCTTTAAATGGAGAACAAAATATTAAAAAAATGGGAGGTTTATATAAAAAGTTACCATTTACATATATTTGTTTTTTAATAGGTTCACTCGCACTAAGTGGAATTTTTCCTTTTTCAGGTTATTATTCTAAGGATTTCATTTTAGAAAATATGTATATTCATTTTTTATCACATACAAATATAATTACAAAAATTTCTTATTTTTTAAGCTTTTTTAGTGTTCTTTTAACCTCTTTTTATAGTTTTAGGATTATATTTGTTGTATTCCATGGAAAGTCTAATCTTGCAGATGATTTAAAAAATCAAAAGTTACACAGTAGTTTTTATTTTGTATTTGTTTTATTTATTTTAGCATTTTTTTCAATAGTTTTTGGTAAGTTTTTTTACAGTTACATTGTTGGTTCCAATACAGTAATTTTTTGGAAAGATTCTTTAATAATTAACGATAAAGAAGAGCATGTCTTAGGGTTTATAGCAAAAAATATTGTATTAATTATATCTGTTTTAGGTGTTTTTGTATCTTATATTTTTTATATATCAGATAAAAGTATTGCAAAAATTGCATCAAGAATGTTTTCAAATACTTATAAAATTATGTATAATCGTTTTTATATTGATGAAATTTACAGTATTATTTTTATCACTCCATATAAATCATTAAGTAATTTATTATATAAGTATATCGATGTTAAATTAATAGATAATTTAGGACCAAATCTTTTAGCAGGTATTATATACAGATTATCTATATTTATTTCAAAAATTCAAAGTGGTAATATTTATCATTATTTATTTTTAATGTTATTAGGAATTTTTTCTTTATTAACTTGGTTATTATTTAAGGTATAAACTATGAACTCTATCAATCTTCTTTCTTTATTAATTTTTATCCCAATTGTTGGTTTTTTAGTTATTTTAACCATTCAAGAAAATTATAAGAAAGCTTCCCTTAGCTCTAAATATATTAGCTTACTAACTACTATTATTAATTTTATTATTATAGTTTATATTTCTTTGAATTTTAGTATAGTTTCAAAAGATTATAAATTTATAGAAAAAATTTCGATATATTCAGCAATAGATCTTAATTATTATTTAGGCATAGATGGTATATCTTTAATTTTTCTATTTTTAACAATTTTTTTAATATTTATTTCCATTTTATTTTCCAATGTAGAAGAAAGAGGTAAATTTTATTATTCTGCTATTTTAATTCTTCAGTCTGCCATTATAGGAATGTTTTGTTCATTAAATATTTTATTCTTTTACATATTTTTTGAAGTATCAATTATCCCAATCTTTTTTCTTATTGGTGTTTTTGGAGGAAAGGACAAAGCTTTTGTTTCTTTTAAATTTTTCCTTTATACTTTATTTGGATCTATTTTGATATTAATTGCTATAATCATTATGATTTTTCAAAGCCATACCACATCTTTAGATAAACTGTATTTGTTTGCTTTTTCACCAAACACTCAAAATTTATTATGGATTCTAATGTTTGTTGGTTTTGGAATAAAATCAGCAATTTTCCCATTCCACACTTGGTTGCCAGAAACATATGTTAACAGCCCAACATCCTTAAACATTATTTTATCAGGAATTTTAGTTAAACTTGGTATTTATGGATTCATTAGATTTATGATACCAATGTTTCCACTTGCTAGTATTAACTATATGTATATAGTTTTTATTTTAAGTTTAATTACAGTTATTTATTGTGGTATTATCGCTTACAAACAAACAAATTTAAATAGATTTATTGCATATTATTCTATTTCACATATGGGTCTAATTACTGCAAGTATTTTTTCTTTTAATGCCCAAGGTATAGAGGGAGCACTTTTCCAATCAATTAGCCATGGTATTTTTAATTGTGGCTTATTTTTAGTAGTAATATTTATGGAAAACAGATTAAAGATTTCTAATTTAGAGTCTTCATCTTTTAAAGGTCTATCTGTTAATGCTCCTAGATTATCAATATTTTTTATGATATTTTTATTGGCAAGTATTGGTTTTCCTACCACAAATGGTTTTATTGGCGAGTTTTTATCCTTAAGTGGATTATTTTATGTAAACCGTATTTTAACAGCATTTTTTACTTTAACATTACTTATTAGTTGTATCTCTATTTTAGTATTATATAGAAATTTAGTCTTTGGAAGCTTTTTTACAGTTAACACAAAGCCAATTTTTGATTTAAATATAAAGGAAACATTAACAATGTTAGTATTATGTTTTTTAATATTTTTTATGGGTATATATCCAGACTTTTTTTTAGATTTTCTCCACACAGCAGTAAGTAATATTTTAGATAAATTTAGATCAGGGTTAGTTATTCAAGAAGCAATTTTAGAGATTAAATAAAGTTTTAAAAGTAGAGGTTAGTTAAATGTTTAACATAGAAATTCCAAATTTTATAATCATCATTCCAGAGATATATATATTTACAGTCTCAATTGCTATTTTATTATTTAGTTTATTTATAAAAAGAAGTAATTATAATGAGGAGATAACCTATTTTAATAGATTAACTTTTTTACTTATATTAATACTGTTTTTAAGTTTATTGCTAATTAATTCTATCGGAGTTTTATACTTAAAGTCTTTTAGCAATCTAGTTATTACAGATAGCATAAGTTATTTATTTAAAATGCTAGTTATTTTTATAATGATTATTATTTTAGGTGTTTCCAATAAATATTTAGTAGAAAAAGGTGTTTATCAATACGAGTATATAGTTCTTACAATATTTATTTTATTAGGTATTATGATAGTTATTTCTTCCTATGATTTTATTTTATTTTATGCAGGATTAGAATTAACTTCTATTTGTAGTTATATTTTACTTGCAATTAAAAGAGAGGATGTTAAAAGCCATGAAGCTGGAATGAAATATTTATTATTAAGCGGATTAGGTTCTGGATTTTTATTGTATGGTATTTCTTTAATTTATGGATACACAGGAAGCACAAATTTTACAAACATTACTACCTTTTTAATGAGAAATCCATATGAGGAAACAAATTTATTATTTTTATTAGGATTAATAATGATAATAGTTGCTTTTGCTTTCAAACTATCATTAGCACCATTTCACATGTGGACACCCGATGTATATGAGGGAAGTCTTAGTCCAATTACTCTAATGTTAATGACAATATTCAAAATTAGTATAATTGTTATTTTAATAAGATTGCTATGGTTTGTATTTATTAGTTTGTCAAAAGAGTGGTCCCAAATTATTATTTTATTATCTGTAACATCAATGATTTTTGGATTTATTGGAGGTGTACTTCAAAGTAATTTAAAAAGAATTTTAGCATACAGCTCAATTTCCAATATGGGTTTTTTACTATTAGGCTTTTTAAATCCAACTAACGAAGGTTTTAGTAACATATACATTTATTTAATTTGTTATATGATATCAAATTTAGGTGTTATAGGTGTTTTAATGCAAATTAAAGCTAATGGGAATTTTATAGAAAAAATAGATGATTTATCAGGACTTCATAATAAGCAGCCTTTTTTATCATTTTTATTGGCAACATTTTTATTTTCCATGGCAGGAATTCCACCTATGGGAGGATTTTTTGGTAAAATAAACATTTTTCTTAGTTTGCTATCCAAAGGATACATATATCTTGCAATTTTTGCTGGGTTATTAAGTGTAGTAGGTGTGTATTATTACTTAAGAATAATTAAAAACATTTATGTTAATGATTCTCAAATTGCTTTTTCAGTTAAGAATAAATCATTTTCTTTAACTAACATTATTTTAGTATTTTGTTTTATGATAATATTTTTCTTTATGTTTATTATAGATAAAATTAATTTAGCTATTACAAAGATAGGAGTATTTTAGTTGATTTGTATCTACAACGATATAGACAGCACAAATACCCATTTATTGAATCTTTTAAATTTAACAAAAAATGCAATAAATATAAAAGATTTTAGTGCTATTTTAGCATTAAAACAAAATGCAGGTTATGGAAAATATAATAGAAAGTGGGAAACTTTAGAGGGTAATTTAGCTTTAAGCTTTTTTCTTTCTAGTGATAAAATAGACTGGTTGGCAGAAAACAATATGAGTTTTTTAGCTATCTTGTTAGGTATATTTTTTGTAGAAAAATTAAATAGCTATTTTAATAATAACACTTCTTTTTTTCTAAAATACCCAAATGATATTATGTTAAATGATAAGAAAATTGGAGGTTTTTTAATAGAAAGCTCTGTCCAAGGGAATCAAGTTAGATTAGTTTGTGGAATCGGATTAAATTTATTGCATAGCCCAGATTCTCTTCCAAAAACAACAAGTATTTACCAAGATACAAAAAAAATTATAACACAAAACACATTTGCAGAAGAAATAATAGACTTGCTAAAAAGAGAACTTTATAATAGAATAAAAGATAAAAAAAAAATAATAATAGATTTTTATAAACACAGTTTTTTAAAATTTAATGATAGCATAACAATAAAATTAAGGGATGGAAAAAAAATCACAGGATTATA
The DNA here is from genome assembly GCA_044337895.1 of Alphaproteobacteria bacterium. Taxonomy (GTDB): domain Bacteria; phylum Pseudomonadota; class Alphaproteobacteria; order WRAU01; family JBIIMR01; genus JBIIMR01. Next base: position 1,282 of record JBIIMR010000054.1, on the reverse strand, counting down.
TCAAACATTATCCCATGATGCTTCTTTAATTTTATTATTACCAAATAACCAAATTATAAAAATTTCCCATGGAGATATTTTTATTTAAGGATAAAATGAAAAAAATATTAGCAATAGATGTAGGCAATACAACAATAGAAGCATGCATTATAACAAACAAAGAAGAAATAACAGAAAAAAAGTTTGTATCTAGTAAAATAGATATAGAAATTAATCTACCTATTTTTTTTGATTTTTTCAAAAGTTTTAAAATAGATTGTGTGATTGTAAGCTCTGTAGTGCCCTCTTTAAATAATTATATTTTAGATTATTTTCAAAGATTAGATTGTAAAATTCTTTTTATTAGTGATAAATTAAATAATATAGTTAAAACTAAAAGCCATAGCATAGGCGCAGATATTTTATGTAAATCTGTTTATGTTGCAAATAATTATAAAGGCAAAACTTTAATTGTAGATGTAGGAACAGCAACAGTTTTAAATTATATAGAAGATAAAGAGCTAAAATCAGCTTCAATCTCTGTAGGATTAAACACTATGTATCAATCTTTAAGTCAAAATACAGAGTTATTGCCAACACTAACACCTAAGGTAGTAGAAAGTGTTTTAGGTAAAGATACACAATCTTGTATGCACGGAGGAATTTTTTTAGGTTATATCGGATTACTAAACTACATAGTTAGTAAAGCACTTAAAGAAGTATCTGCAACAAGGGTCATTTTAACAGGAGGTTATTCTGAACTTATATCAAATAAACTAACATTTGATTTTATTTTAGACAAACATTTAATTTTTAAAGGAATATATTTAATATATGAAAACAACAGCTAATAAACAAAAACAAACATTAACATTTGTATCAATAGGCGGATTAGGTGAAATAGGACTAAACTGTTATTTATACAGCAGTGTTTTAGAAGGAGTAAGCAGTAATCATATTTTAGTAGATTGTGGCTTAGGATTTAAAGATAACAATATAAAGTCAGTAGATACTTTTTTTCCAGACATAGATTTTTTAATTGAAAATAAAATTAAAATATCCGCTTTGTTAATAACCCATGCCCACGAAGATCATATAGGGGCAATTCCCTATTTATGGGAAAAATTAGGTTGTGATATTTTTGCAACTCGTTTTGTCGCAGATGTAATTATGTCAAAATTAAAAGACAATCCAGTTAGTGGAAAACTAAAAATTAACATAGTAGATCATCTTAAAGAATACAAAATTGGAGATTTTCAAGTAACATGGTGCCCAGTTGTTCACTCAATACCAGATAGCAACC